>CAKTXB010000023.1 GCA_934630555.1 uncultured Oscillospiraceae bacterium | reverse complement strand
ACACTGCGCTGACGAATGAGCAGCAGGCAATGAATCTCTCGGCTGTACCGCTGAATTACGTGGAGTTTTTTGAGACTACTGCGGCGTTTCGGGAGCTGAATGAGGCTGGCTGCCTGTGCACGATGTCGGAGGGCAACGTGACGTACAATCCGCGTTATACGCTGCCGGATTATGAAAAGCTGCTGCGCGAGGGCTGCAAGTTTTTGCGGCTGGACCCGCCGGGCGATCTGTTTGACGCCATTCAGACGCTGGAGATGTTCTACCGGCACATTCCGTCGGTGACGCACTATCCGGTGTATCTGGGGTCGGTGGACAAGATGCTGGAGCCGTTTATGGACGACCCGGATGCGGAGCGGCTGATGCGGAGCTTTTTGATTTTTCTGGATCGGACGATCCCGGATTCGTACTGCCACATGAATCTTGGGCCGGAGGCCACGCGGGCAGGGCGGATGATCGTGAAGATCCAGACAGAACTGAAAAACGCCATTCCGTCTATCACGCTGCTGTATGACCCGGATGTGACGCCGGATGATTTTGCAGAGGACTGCGTGCGCTGCGCGCTGGCGTGCGCCAAGCCGAGCTTTGCAAACCACAAGGAATACAGCAGGCTGTATGATGTGCCGTATGGTGTGGCAAGCTGCTATAACGCGCTGCCGATCGGCGGCGGCTCGTTCACGCTGTCGCGCGTGGTGCTCAGCCGTCTGGCTGTGCGGGCGAAGGACAGCGAACACTTTATTAACACCTTGCTGCCGCACGCGGTGGCGACGCTGTGCGAGTACATGGAGCAGAAGGTGGAGTTCCTGGTGGAAAAGAGCCAGTTCTTCCGCTCGAACTTCCTGGTACAGGAGGGCTTTTTGAAGCTGGATCGCTTTACGGCGATGCTCGGCGTGGTGGGGATGAACGAGTGCGTGAATCTGCTGATGGAGAAGGACGGCAAGGAAGGCCGTTACGGCTACAGCGAAGAGGCCGACGCGTTGGCGACAAAAATTTTGGAGAAATTGCAGGAATGCAACGCCGCGTTTACGAGCAAATACTGCGACTGCACGGGCCATCATTTCTCGCTGCACGCGCAGGTGGGCATTGATTCCGACATTGGCATCAGCCCCGGCGTGCGCATTGCCATTGGCGACGAGCCGCCGCTGTATGACCATCTGCGGGAATGCGCAAAGTTCCATCCGTATTTCACCTCGGGCGTGGGGGATATTTTCCCGTTTGATGAAACGGCCAAGCGCAATCCGGCGGCCATTGTGGATATTATCAAGGGCAGCTTTGCGCAGGGAATGCGGTACTTCTCGACATACTGCTCGGACAGCGACGTGATCCGGATCACCGGGTATTTGGTGAAGAAGTCGGATATTGCAAAGCTGGACGCCGGACAGGCCGTGCCGCAGGCGAATGCGTTCTGGGGCTATGGCGAGGTCAAGAACGGCAAGGTATATGACAGAAAGGTGCGGCATCTGTAATGGCACTGGTCAATCGGGTGCTGCACAGCAGCGTGGTGGACGGGCCGGGCAATCGTGCGGTCGTATTTTTACAGGGGTGTAATTATCACTGCCTGTACTGCCACAATCCGGAAACGATCTCAGTATGCAAAAACTGCGGCACATGCGCTGCAAAATGCCCGGCTGGGGCGCTGCGGATGGAAAACGGACGCGTTGTTTGGAACGAGGCGCTTTGCTGCGGCTGTGACACGTGCATTCATGAATGTCCGAATCTGGCTTCTCCGCGGGTGCGGGAGATGACGGCGCGGCAGGTCATGGACGAGCTGACGCCGGATCTTGGATTTGTGCGGGGGCTGACAGTTTCTGGCGGCGAGTGCTCTTTGCAGCGCGGCTTTGTGGTGGAGCTGTTCCGTATGGCGAAGGCAAAGGGGCTGTCCACGCTGATGGACAGCAACGGCAGCTATGACTATACGGCGGACGCGGAACTGATGGACTGCTGCGACGGCGTGATGCTGGATGTGAAGGCGTTTGACGATGGAGCCCATCAGAAGCTGACGGGCCGGGGCAGCGGGCCGGTGCTGGACAACGCTGTCAAGCTGGCCGAGGCCGGAAAGCTGGAGGAGATCCGCACGGTGATCGTGCCGGAGCTTTTGCCGAACGAGGACACTGTGCGACGCATTACACAGCTGCTGCGGCCATATCAGCAGGCGCATCCCATTCGGTATAAGATCATTGCATACCGTGCGTTTGGCGTGCGCAGTCCGTACCGGGAGACGCTGCGCACACCGACGAAGGCAGAGCTGGAGCGCTGCCGCGATGTGGCGGTGGAGAACGGGTTCACGGACATCGTCCTGATTTGACGAAGATATTTTCCGACGGCTGCCGGATAATATAAAACATTTCTGGAGGTACTCTGAAACATGAAAAAGTTTGTATCGCTTCTGCTGGCTGCTCTGATGCTGCTGAGCGTGCTGACGGCCTGCGCTTCCAAGCCGGTTGAGAGCACGACGAACGATGCGCAGACATCTGCTACGGCCGACACGGCTGCGGATGCAGCTGACACGAATACGGACGCCGAAGCGCCTGCCGCGGACGAAACCGGCGACAGCACAGCTGCCGGCAAGCGCGTGGTGTTCCTTGTGAACGGCAACCTGGGCGACAAGGGCTTTTATGACTCCTGCGCCGATGGCATCCAGCGTCTGGGCAGCGACTATGGCTGCGAGACCAAGATCATTGAGATGGGCCGCGATGAAACGGCGTATGAAACGTATTTCCGTGACGTTTCTGAGCAGGACTGGGATCTGATCGTGGCCTGCACGTGGTCGGTCCAGGAAGTGTTTGAGGAAGTGGCTGCGGATTATCCCGACCAGCAGTATCTGTTCGTGGACGGCGAGATCACCTCTTCCAACATGATGGGCATTACGTTCCGTGCGTATGAAACGGCTTTTATGGCCGGCGCGCTGGCGGCTCTGGAGATGAACTCCGGCGCAGAGCAGATCGACCCGGACAAGAAGATCGTGGGCTTTGTCGGTTCGATGGACATTGCAGGCATCAACGACTTCCTCGTTGGCTACATCGAGGGCGTACAGTACATTGACGATTCCATTAAGGTCATCACCTCCTATGTTGGCTCGTTCGAGGACGTGGCAACGTGCCTGGAGATGACGACGCAGGTTTACAATCAGGGCGCGCAGATCGTGTATGCGCCGGCTTCGCAGAGCATCATGGGCGCTGTGACGGCATCGAAGAACTGCGGCAAGCTGCTCATCGGCTGCGACACGGACCTGTATTCCATGCTGGTCGACACCGACCCGGAGCTGGTGCAGAACGTGCTGTCCTCTTCGCTGAAGAAGATGGGCGATGCCATCATCCTGGCGGCGACCGGCCTGTGGGATGGCACGCGTCAGTTTGGTAAAACGTACTCCATGGGCCTGGCTGAGGGCGCTGTTGGTCTGGCTGACAACGACAACTATCAGAAGCTCGTTCCGGAAGATGTGCGCGCCCAGCTGGAAGACATTGCGAGCAAGGTCATCTCCGGCGAGATCACCGTGGACACCGCGTACACGATGGAAACCGCTGAGGTGGAGGCTCTGCGCGAGTCCGTGAAGCCCTGAGGCAGCTACAGGCAAACAGAGCATTTCAAACAGGGGCAGCGTCAGTTGCCCCTGTTTCTATCTTAAAAACGATTCGGAGGAGAACGTATGCCAGCTGAAGCACTGCGGATGGAGCATATCACAAAGGTCTACCCCAACGGCGTTGTGGCAAACAACAGCATTGACTTCTGCGTGAACGTGGGTGAGATCCATGCGCTTTCCGGCGAGAACGGCGCGGGTAAATCGACGCTCATGAAGCTGCTGTTTGGCGAAGAGCAGCCGACGCGCGGTAGGATCTATGTTGGCGGCAAGCAGGTGCAGATCACATCGCCGACAGAGGCCATCCGACTGGGGATCGGCATGGTGCATCAGCATTTCATGCTGGTGCCGTCGCTGTCGGTAGTGGAGAACATGATCCTGGGGCTGGAGCCGACGAAGGGGCCGGTCATTGACCGGAAGCTTGCCGAACAGCGCGTGGTGGAGATCTCGGAAAAGTACAATCTGAACGTGCCGCCGCACGCGAAGATCCGCGAGCTGTCCGTGGGGCAGAAGCAGAAGGTCGAAATCCTGAAAGCACTGCTGCACGGGGCGAAGATCCTGATCCTGGACGAGCCGACGGCCGTCTTGACACCGCAGGAAACGCGCGAGCTGTTCCAGGAACTCAAGGAACTGCGCAACGATGGCTATACGATCATTTTTATCTCGCACAAGCTGGGCGAGGTGCGGGAGCTTTGTGACCGCATTACGGTCATCCGGCGCGGTCGGACGATGGGCGTTTACAACATCGCCGATGTGGACGAGGCGCAGATCTCACGGCTGATGGTCGGGCGCGATGTGGTGCTGCGCATTGAAAAGCAGCCGGCGAAGCCCGGCGAAGGTGTGGTGCAGGTATCGCACCTGACAGCATGCAACACGCTGGGGCAGAAGCGGCTGGACGATGTGTCGTTCTGCGCGCGGCGCGGCGAGATCTTCGGCGTTGCGGGCGTGGAAGGAAACGGACAGAGCGAGCTGGTGGAGCTGCTGAGCGGCAACCGCGCGCCGAACGGCGGCACGGTGCAGCTGCTGGGGCAGGACATTCAGGGGCTGACGCCCGGGCAGGTGCGCGCGCTGAAGGTCAGCTATATCCCGGAGGACCGGATGACCGTGGGCATGGCGGCTACGCTGTCCATCACGGAAAACGCCATGGCGGACAAGAGCGCGTCGCCGCGCTTTGTAACGAAGCTGGGGCTTTTGCGCAGGAAGAACATTCAGGAATATGGCGCGGAAATGGCGCGGGAATATCAAGTGCTGTGCAAGTCGCCGGATGTAGCGATCGGCAGTTTGTCCGGCGGTAATATGCAGAAGGTCGTGCTGGCGCGCGAGCTTTCCAGCGCGCCGGAGGTGGTCATTGCAGACCAGCCGACACGCGGCGTGGACGTGGGCGCGTCGGAGTTTATCCGGCGGCAGCTGCTCAAGCTGCGCGACGACGGGAAGTGCGTATTTCTGGTATCGTCGGACCTCAATGAGCTGCTGGGTCTTGCCGACCGGCTGATCGTGCTGTGCGGCGGGAAGATCGCAGCGTATTTTGCCGATACGGCCACGGTGACAGAGGAAGAGCTGGGCCGCTATATGCTGGGCATTGAACGGCAGACGGACGAGCAGATCGCGGAGGTGGCAAAGTGAGCAACAAACGGATCAATCTGCTGGTGGACAGCGTGAAGCTGCTGATGATCCTGGTCATCGCGCTGGCGCTGATCGCGGCGATCATTTTTGCGGTGAGCGACGAGCCGGGGAACGCACTGTATAACTTCTTTGTGGGGCCGGTGCTGTCACTGCGGCGTATTGGCAACATTGTGGAGGGCGCGTGCCCGCTGATCTTCACGGCACTGGCTGTGATGCTTATTTTTGGAGCGGGTCAGTTTTCCATGATCTCTGAAGGCTCGTTCTTTCTGGGCACAGCGGCGGCCATGGTGGTGTCGCTGAGCGTAACGCTGCCGGCGGGCGTGCATATGATCGCGGCGCTGCTGCTTGCGGCGGCAGCCGGCGCGCTGGCGGCAGCGGTGCCGGCGCTGCTGAAAAAGCTGTGGAGCGTGAGCGAGGTCGTGACGTCGATCATGCTCAACTATGTCATTCAGTATTTTACGATCTATCTGCTGACGTATCATTACCGTGAGCTTGGCAACTCTTCGCTGTGCTCGTGGAAGCTGACGGAAACGAGTTTGATCCCAAAGATCGTGCCGGGCACGAACATTCATCTGGGCGTTTTGTTTGCCATTTTGTGCGCCGTGCTGTGCTGGGTGCTGATCTACCGTTCCCAGTTTGGCTATCGGCTGCGGCTGACTGGCGCAAATTCGCTGTTTGCGCACTATGCGGGCCTGAACGAAACGGGCATTATGGTGGGCGCACAGATGATCGCGGGCGCGATCGCCGGCTTTGGCGGCGGCGTGGAGCTGCTTGGGATGTACAACCGCTTTAAGTGGAATGTCAGCCCCGGCTATGGCTGGACGGGCATTGTGGTGGCACTGCTGGCAAAGGACAATCCGCTGATGGTGCCGCTGAGCGCGTGCTTCATTGCGTATATCAACACCGGCGCGAACATCATGGCGATGAACAGCGATGTGAGCAGTGAAGTGGCACAGATCATTCAGTCGGTCATCATGCTGCTGATCGCCTCGGGCGCGCTGTTGCAGCGCTGGCGCCAAAAGCTCATTGTGCAGGCCGCAGAGCAGGAAGAAGCTGCGGCGCAGAAGCGGACGACAGAGGAGGGCTGATGGATGTCGATTATTCTGAAAAACATCTTCAGCGTGGAATTCATTTATATGTGGATCCGCGTGGTGACGCCCATTTTGCTGCCGGCGCTGGGCGGCAGCCTGTGCAACCAGGCCGGTGTTGTGAACCTGGGCCTGGAGGGCATGATGCTGCTTTCGGCACTGGGCGGCGTGCTGGCAAGCGCCTTTGGCGGAAGCCTGTTGTGGGGGCTTGCGGGCGGTCTTTTGACGGCAACGGTCGTGAGTCTGGTATTTGCGTATTTCCACCTGAACCTGAAGGCGGACGCGGTGCTGTGCGGCACGGCTATCAACACGTTTGCAACGGGCGCGACGGTCATGCTGCTATACACGATCACGGGCGAAAAGGGCACGAGCTCGTCGCTCAAGAGCTTCTCATTCCCGACGGTGCATCTGCCGGTCATTGAGGACATCCCGGTGCTGGGCAAGATCATTTCGGGGCACAACCTCATTACGTATCTGGCGTTTGCGGCCATTTTGCTGGTGGGATTTATCCTGTATAAGACACCGCTGGGGCTGCGCTGCCGGTCGGTGGGTGAAAACCCGGAGGCGGCTTCGTCGGTGGGTGTGAATGTACGCCGGACACGGTATATTGCCATTTTGCTGTGCGGCCTTCTGACGGGGCTTGGCGGCATGTATATGTCCATGGGCTACATTGGAATGTTCACGCGCGACATGGTGGCCGGACGCGGCTTTATCGCGCTGGCGGCTGCCGCGATGGGACAGTCGACGCCGCTGGGCGTGTTTTTGTCGTCCATGCTGTTCGCGTTCTTTGACAGCTTGTCGAACACCTTGCAGCTGCTGGCGATCCCGTCGCAATTTATTGATATGCTGCCGTATGTGGCAACGATTTTGGGCCTGACGATCTTCTCGATCTGCAGGCAGAAGAAAAACACCGTGCAGCGCCTGCAGTGAGCGCGCTACAGTTTAGGGGGAATTTTACACCATGATTAAAATGCTGATCGACTGCGACACGGGCATCGACGATTCCATTGCCATCCTGCTGGCGCTCAAGCGGCCGGATGTGCGCGTGATGGGCATGATCTCCGGTTTTGGCAACACGGATGCGGTGCAGGCGGCGCGGAACTGCATTGGACTGATCGAACTGGCCAAGCCGGGCTATGACGTGCCGGTGGCCATTGGCGCGAATGCGCCGCTGGTGGGCGCGTGGAGCGGCCCGGTGCCGCACATCCACGGCAGGAACGGTGTGGGCGAGGCAGTGCTGCCGCAGTCCAGCCAAAAGCCTATTGACGAGGCGGGCGCGGCGTTTCTCGTGCGCATGGCGCGCGAGAATCCGGGTGAGCTGACGCTGGTGACGCTGGGGCGGATGACGAATCTGGCGCACGCGCTGGCACTGGAGCCGCAGCTTCCAAAGCTGCTGAAAAACGTGGTGAGCATGGGCGGCGCGGTGAAGTGCAGCGGCAATGCTTCGCCTACGGCGGAGGCTAATATCGCCGGCGATCCGGAGGCGGCGGACGCGGTGATGACGGCGGGCTTTGACCTCACCATGGTGGGGCTGGACGTGACGATGAAAACGCGGCTGGCGCTGCGGCATTTGCAGGCGCTGGACAAGTACTGTGCGGCGGAGAACCGGCCCATCAACGACTATATCCAGGCGGCGCTGAAGTTCTATTACCGCTTCAACCGTGTGCAGAACAACTGCATGGACGACTGCCCGGTGCACGATCCGCTGGCGGTGCTGGTGGCGATCGACCCGAGCCTTGTGACGCTGCGGAAAATGCGCGCGCATGTGGAGTGCGGCGGTACATACTGCCGCGGTATGATCGTGACAGACGTGCGCGAGGAGCCGTTTGACGCGCCGTTTACCACGTTCTGCATGGACGTGGAGGGCGAAAAAGCTGTGGCAGAGCTGCTGACGACGTTTATGGACCAGACGTATGCGTATCCGGTGGACTGATCCACTCCGGTAATAAAAAGCGCTGCATCCGTGGGATGCAGCGCTTTTTGCTGCGCGCTTTGCACGGCGGTGACTGATTCGGCGGGCGTTTCGGTATGGACGCGCTGCTGGAAGGCCCTTTGTCATACATGGGGCAGTTAAAAAAGACCTCTTTGCGGGCGGGCTATAGGTTCTCTGCTGTGGCGGCTCTCTCGGTGCTGTCCGATCTCTCAGCCGGGGGCGGCTGCGCTTCTTCTGAGGCTGCCGCAGAGAGGCAGGACTCGAGCGTGCAGTCGGGCAGCGGCGTGTAATTTTGCGTGTGCAGGCGCGGGCCGCAGCGCACGGTGAGCGTGTCCGGGGCAGCGATGAGGGCCAGCTTCTGCGGGCGCGGGAGCGATTTGAGAAACGCTTCGAGCGCGGAGGCGTCACTGCGTGTTTCGCTGCGCCAGACGGCTTCCAGCGCGACGACGGGGTGGCTGCGCGTGTATTTGGCGCAGGCGGCGGTGCGGTGACAGTGCTCGTGCATCCGGCGGCGGAGGTCTTTTGTGATGCCGGTATAGAGGCTGCCGTCCCGGCAGCGGACGATATAGGTATAGTACATCTCAGCCGAGGCGCGCTGCGAGGATGTTTGCCAGAGCGGCAAAGGCTGGGATGTCCAGCGTTTCGCCGCGAACAGCGGGTGCAAGGCCGCACTGCGCGAGAATGGCGGCCAGCTCCGGCTTGGAAAGCTCGGAGAAGCCGGCGGAAAGCGCGTTGAGGAGCGTTTTGCGGCGCTGGGCGAACGCGGCCTTTACAACGCGGAAGAAGAGCTTTTCATCGGTGATCGCGCACGGCGGGGCGGTGCGCACATCGAGCCGGAGGACGGCGGACGTGACCTTGGGCTGCGGAATAAAGCAGGACGGGGGCACGTCGAACAGCAGCTGCGGCTGGGCATAATATTGGCAGAATACGCTGAACGCACCGTATTCGCTGCGGCCGGCGGGGGCGCAGATGCGCTGGGCGACCTCCTTCTGCACCATGACGGTGACGGAGGAGAAGCTGCGGCTTTCAAGCAGCGCGGCGAGCACGGGCGTTGTGATGTAATAAGGGAGGTTCGCACACGCAACGGGGCGCAGACCGTCAAATTCTGCACGCACGAGGGCGGGAATGTCGGTTTTGAGAATGTCACGGAAGAAAATTTCCAGATTGTCACAGCCGGACATGGTTTCGGCCAGCAGGGGCTGGAGCGTGGGATCGACCTCCACGGCAACGACCTTTTTGGCGCGGCGCGAAAGCTCGCGCGTCAGCGGGCCGATGCCGGGGCCGACCTCAAGCACGCCGCAGGTATCGTCAATGCCGGCTTCCTCAGCGATGCGCTGGGGCACCCAGGACGCGGTGAGAAAATTCTGGCCCTTGGACTTGGAAAAATGAAAGCCGTGCCGCGCAAGCAGGGCTTTGATGTCGGTGATGTTACAAAGATCCATAAAAAATCCGCCTTTCGCTGTTATGGGTATTATAACAGGCAAAAGGCGGATTTTCAATTCCGGTTATTGTATGTCGCTGGCGCGGACGTAGGCGGTGACGTGCTGCGCGCCCCACTGTATACATTCGTCGTAGGAATCGGCACCCTTATAGATGTCGATGACATAGGGATAGGCGGCCATGTTGGAGCCGGTGTCCTCGGCGTAGAAGTCGCCGACGAGCGTGCCGTCGTCAAGATAGAGCCACAGGTGCGTGCCGTAGGGGATGACGCTGGGATTGACGGCCAGCGTGCGGCCGACGGTGGTGTATGTACCCGTTGCGGTTCGCCCGGTGGTACAGTAGGCCGTGGCGGTGAAGTAGTCCAGCAGGACAAGGTCATCCGGCACCATGGCGAGCTTGACTTCTTCTTCGGTGAGGTCGGGCTGACGGTTCATGTATGCGCGCAGCTCATGCTCGACGCCCTGCGCATCCTGCAGCTGCGCGGCGCTGACGGCGCTTTCCGCCTGAACGGCCGGTTCTGCGGCCGCTTCTGCGGCCGCTTCGGCGCTGGCAGCGCTGACGCTTTGCACCGCAGGCTGTACGGCCTCTGGCTGCGTTTCCACGGCGGCGGCGATGCTGCTGAATACGATGCAGATGCAAAGCAGCGCGACCGTGGCGGCTGCCGGTATCAGCGCGTGATGGGTTCGTTCGGACTTCATATCGGGAAGCCTCCTTTCAGGTTCAGTAGCCAACTTTGAATTGGTTACAAATACGTTACAGATATATGCGAAACAGTACATGATATGAATTATAACTATTTTGCGTGAAAAGTCAAGAACTTTATGATATTTAATGAAAATGCGACAACTTTTTATAAAATAGGAAATATATGGAGCAATGAAAAATAAACAAAAAACGCGAAAAATGTAATAATTTTGCGAAATTTAGGGAAACAAAAATAACAAAATGGTTAAAAATAAATTTCGGTGCGAAAAATTGACAGAATGGCGCGCACGTGCTATAGTAGGAGCGTAAAAGCGCTGAAAAAGACACGCTTCTGCAGGTACGGCGCCCCAGAGAAGGCTTCATTTGGTGGAAAAAGCCCGACGTCTGCTGCAGAAGTACCCCTTTTGAGCTGCGCCGCTGAACAAAGCAGTAGGCGGCGTCGGGTTCTCCCGTTACAGAGAACACGAGCGACGGAAGTTTTCCGTAAGCAGGGTGGAACCGTGGAGCATCTGCTTCACCCCTGATTTTTTCGGGGGTGGAGCATTTTTGTTTTGCCCCAAATTAAAAGGAGGCAATATCATGTCTGAAAACAACGAATTTACTTTTGAAAATGAGCAGTACCGCCGCACGTACTGGCACACCTGCTCGCACGTACTGGCACAGGCTGTGAAGCGGCTGCACCCGGAGGTGAAGCTGGCCATTGGCCCGTCCATCGACAACGGCTTTTACTATGACTTTGACGCGCCGTTTGCGTTTACGCCGGAGATCATGGAAGAGCTGGAAGCGGAGATGCGCAAGATCTGCAAGGAAAAGCTGAAGCTGGAGCGCTTTGAGCTGCCGCGCGCAGAGGCGATCAAGTACATGGAGGACAAGGGCGAGCCGTATAAGGTGGAGCTTATCAACGACCTGCCGGCGGATGCGCACATTTCGTTCTACACGCAGGGTGAGTTTACCGATCTCTGCGCCGGCCCGCACCTGGATTCGACCGGGCGCATCAAGGGCAACGCCATCAAGCTGACGGCGTGCAACGCGGCGTATTGGCGCGGCGACTCGAACCGCGAAACGCTGCAGCGTATTTACGGCGTGGCCTTCCCGAAGAAGGAAGAACTGGACGCGTATCTGGCGCGCATTGAAGAGGCGAAGAAGCGCGACCATCGGAAGCTGGGCAAGGAGCTTGGCCTGTTCATGCTGACGGAGGATGGCCCCGGCTTCCCGTTCTTCCTGCCGAAGGGCATGGTGCTGAAGAACACGCTGATCGATTATTGGCGGCAGGTGCATAAGCGCTATGGCTATGTGGAGATCTCCACGCCGATGATCCTCAACCGCCGCCTGTGGGAGCGCTCGGGCCACTGGGATCATTACAAGCAGAATATGTATACGACGGTCATTGACGGCGAGGACTATGCCGTGAAGCCGATGAACTGCCCGGGCGGCATGATCGTGTATGCCAGCGAGCCGCATTCGTACCGCGACCTGCCGCTGCGTGTGGGCGAGCTTGGTCTGGTGCACCGGCACGAGCTGTCGGGCGCGCTGCACGGATTGTTCCGCGTGCGCTGCTTTACGCAGGACGACGCGCACATCTTCATGACGTGGGATCAGATGAAGGATGAGATCAAGAACGTTGTGAAGCTGTTTGACGAGGTGTATTCGACGTTTGGTCTGACGTATCAGATCGAGCTGTCGACCATGCCGGACGACCACATCGGCGACGAGAAGGACTGGCGTTTTGCCGAGGACACGCTGGCTGCGGCCATTACAGAGATGGGCAAGGACTATGTGGTGAACGCCGGCGACGGCGCGTTCTATGGCCCGAAGCTCGACTTCCATCTGGCGGATTCGCTGGGCCGGACGTGGCAGTGCGGCACGATCCAGCTGGATATGCAGCTGCCGGAGCGCTTTGAGCTGGAGTATACCGGCGAGGACGGCCAGAAGCATCGCCCGGTGATGATCCACCGCGTGGTGCTGGGCTCGATCGAGCGCTTCATCGGCGTGATCACGGAGCACTTTGCCGGCGCGTTCCCGGCGTGGCTCAGCCCGGTACAGGTGAAGATCCTGCCGGTGACGGACCGTGCGAACGACTATGCAAAGCAGCTGTCGAGCCAGTTGGACGCGCAGGGCTATCGCGTGGAAGTGGACGACCGCAACGAGAAGATCGGCAAGAAGATCCGCGAGGCGCAGCTGGAAAAGGTGCCGTATATGCTGATCGTGGGCGACCGCGACATGGAAAACGGTACGGTTTCGCCGCGCCACCGCACCGAAGGCGACCTGGGTGCGATGAGCGTGGAGGCATTTACGGCCATCCTGAAGGAGGACGTGGATCAGAAGCTCCGCAAGTAACACCGTGTTTGCAAACCGCCGTGGGCTTTGCCTGCGGCGGTTTTTGAGCGTTTGAGTATGCAGAGGGGTTTTGCAAAAGGGGCAGCGGGGCTGCGCAACTGTTCAATTCCGAACAGGCAAAATTGTGAAAGGTGCATAAATGTTGAAAAGCGCTGGACAAGCGGCTGCGGGCGTGATAAAGTGTTGTTGGATATATTTTAAAATGAATTTTAAAATTGAGAAGGAGCGGACTTTATCATGAGAAAGGGCATTTGCTGCGCGGGCAACATTTTGGTGGATATTACCTATCCCATTGAAACGTGGCCGAAGCAGGGAGAGCTGACACATATCACCGAGGGCATTCAGAACTCGACGGGCGGCTCGGTGTGCAACACGATCACCGACCTGGCACGCCTGGACCCCGAGATGCCGCTTGTGGCCTCCGGCTTTGCGGGGCACGACGCCGAGGGCGACTTTGTGCTGGAGGAGATGGGAAGGTACAAAAACATTGACCTTTCCATGGTGCGGCGCACGGGCCGGACATCGTTTACAGCGGTGATGTGCAACAACCAGACGAAGGAGCGTACATTCTTCCAGCACGCCGGCGCGAACGCATATTACGGCGAGGACGACATTGACTGGGAAAAGCTGAACGTGGATATTTTCCACATCGGTTATATCCTGCTGCTGCCGGCGCTGGATGCGGAGGATGCGGAATATGGCACGAAGATGGCGCGGCTGCTGCACCGCGCGCAGAAGGCGGGCATGAAAACGTCCATTGACGTGGTGTCGGAGTCTGGCAGCCGGTTTGAGCGGCTGGTGCGGCCGGCGCTGCGGTACACGGACTACTGCGTGATCAACGAGCTGGAAACGCAGCAGACGACGGGTGTGCGGCTGCGCGACGAGGACGGCACGCTGCATCCGGAAAACATGGAGCAGGCGCTTTTGAAGCTGCGCGAATGCGGCGTTTCGACGTGGGCGGTCATCCACTGCCCGGAAATGGGCTGCGGGCTGGACGCGGACGGGAACTATTATGAGGCGAAGAGCCTGAAGCTGCCGAAGGGCTACATTCAAGGCACGACGGGCGCGGGCGACGCGTTCTGCGCAGGCATTTTGTATGCGGCGGAAATGGGCCGGACGCTGCCGGAGGCGCTGCGCATCGGCGCGTGCGCGGCGGCGGCTTCGCTGAGTCAGGTCAGCGCGTCGGACGGCGTGGGCACGGCAGAGGAAGTTTTGAAGCTGTACGAGCTTTACAAAGCGGAATAAAACGGAGGCATTGCAATATGAAACAGGCAGTAATGTATGGCGGCGGCAACATTGGCCGCGGGTTTATCGGCGCGCTTTTGAGCCAGTCGGGCTATGCGGTGACGTTTATTGACGTGGCTGAGCCGGTGGTGCAGGCATTGCAGGAAAAGCACTGCTATCCGGTGCGCTATGTGTCGAGCAGCGGGCATGAGGATGTGCTGGTGGAGCACGTGACCGCTGTGAACGGCAACGACGCTGAGGCGGCTTCCGAGGCCATTGCAAACTGCGACATTATGGCCACAGCCGTGGGCGCGCGCATTTTGAAGTTCATTGTGGGCAACATTGTGGCGGGCCTGCGCAAGCGCTGGGCGCGGACGGACAAGCCGCTGAACATCATCATCTGCGAGAATCTGATGGATGCGAACCTCATTGTGGAGAAGATGCTCAAAGAGCAGCTGACAGAGGACGAGTGCCGGCTGTTTGACGCGCGCGTGGGTCTGGTGGAGGCTTCCATCGGGCGCATGGTGCCAGTGCAGACGGATGAGATGAAGGATGGCGACCCGATGCGCGTGTGCGTGGAGCGCTACGGCTTTTTGCCGACAGACAAGGCGGCATTTAAGGGCGAGATCCCGGAGATCAAGAACATGGTGCCGTTTGAGCCGTTTGACTTCTATATCAAGCGCAAGCTGTATGTGCACAACATGGGCCATGCGACGTGCGCGTATTTGGGCGATCTGCTGGGGCTGGAATATATTTATCAGTCCATCGACGTGCCGGAGGTACGTCTTGTGGTGCAGAACGCGATGCTGGAGAGCGCGATGGCGCTGTCGAAGAAGTATGGCGTGGCACTGGATGGGATCGTGCTGCATATCACGGACCTGCTGCACCGATTCACGAATGCGGCGCTGATGGACACGTGCAAGCGCGTGGGCGGCGACCCGGGGC
>CAKTXB010000022.1 GCA_934630555.1 uncultured Oscillospiraceae bacterium | reverse complement strand
GGTAGAGGCAGCTTCAGAATAGAATAATGCTTGCACCCGCGTAAAAAAATCGAATCAGGAGATTTTTTTGTGAAAATGTGCCGGAGTGGGGTCTTTCCACTCCGGCACACAATATATTGGGGCGGAAAAAATACGCAAGCGGCACGTGTTGTTACGTAAACTTGAAAATTTGTTCTAAAATCGGAAATAGCGGGGGAAATGACCGAAAAGGACGCAAAAAAAGCGGGGCGATTTTTGAAAAAGGGCTTGCAATTTATCCGGGCAAAGGATATTATAGAAACGAAGTGGAGCAAAGTGGAGCTAAAATGCAGCAAAGTGGAGTGAAAGCGAGGTGAGAGGGTGTGTACGGTAAGTATAAGCACAATGTAGACCCGAAGGGACGGCTGTTCGTGCCCTCGAAGCTGCGCGAGGAACTTGGCGATGCGTTTTACGTGACACTGGGTCTGGATCACTGCCTGTCGGTCTATACCGAGGCCGGGTGGCAGAGCATTCTGGACCGCTACAACGCGCTGCCTATTTCGCAGGCACGGAAGATGCGCTTCCTGTTTGCAAACGCTGCAAAGTGTGAGCCGGATAAGCAGGGGCGGTTTCTCATCCCCGCGGAGCTGCGGCAGTACGCCGGGCTTCAGCAGGAGGTCACGTTTATTGGTCAGGGCGGCCACGCGGAAATTTGGGACAGTGAGGCTTATGATGAGCTGGAGCGCCAGCTGCTTACGCCGGAGAATCTGACGGCCGCGATGGAGGAGCTTGGCTTCTGATGGGATTTTCACACGTATCCGTGCTGCTGCACGAGGCGGTCGACGCGCTGAACGTTCAGCCGGACGGAATTTATCTGGACGGCACGCTGGGCGGCGCTGGGCACTCGCTGGAAATTTGCAAACGGCTGTCGCCGCATGGCCGGCTCATCGGCGTGGACCGCGATGAAGCGGCGCTGAAAGCGGCAGAGCAGCGGCTTGCGCGGTATTGTGACCGCGTGACGCTGGTACATGATAATTTTGAAAACTTGACGGCCATTTTGGACCGGCTCGGCATCGAGGCTGTGGACGGAATGCTGTTTGATCTTGGCGTATCATCGCCGCAGCTGGACGACGCAGAGCGCGGCTTTTCCTACATGGCCGACGCGCCGCTCGATATGCGGATGGACCGCACGAGCGCGCTGACGGCGTTTGAGGTCGTGAACAACTGGCCGCGCGAGGAGCTGCGTCGCATCCTGTCGGTGTACGGTGAGGAGCGGTATGCGGGGCGGATCGCGGCCGCGATCGAGCGGGCGCGGAGCGACCGGCCCGTGGAAACGACGGGCGAGCTGGTGCACATCATCAAAAGCGCCATGCCGCCGGCGGCGCTGCGGGAAAAGCAGCATCCGGCCAAGCGCAGCTTTCAGGCGATCCGCATTGCGGTGAACGACGAGCTGGGCGCAGTGGAGCGGATGATGCAGGCGGCCATCGGGCGGCTGAAGCCCGGCGGACGGCTGGCGGTCATCACGTTCCACTCGCTGGAGGACCGCATTGTGAAGTCGGCTATGAATGAGGCGGCGCAGGGCTGCACGTGCCCGAAGGAATTCCCGGTGTGCGTGTGCGGCCGGGTGCCGCAGGTACGGCTGGTGAGCCGCAAACCGATCTTGTCCTCTGCGCAGGAGCTGGAGGAAAATCCCCGCGCGCGCAGCGCAAAGCTGCGGGTGGCAGAAAAAACCTGAGTGAAAAGGAGGTGTGACGCATGGCAGCCGGAGATAAGAACTATTACCGCACGAGCGGCGCGGCGGCGTATGACGTCTACACCTCTTATAACAATGCCGCCCGTCCGCTGGAGCGGCCGCAGGGGCTGCCCGAAGAACGACCGCAGCCGCAGCGCGTCCAGCGCGTCAAGGTCAAGACGGCGGTCGCACCGTTTACACTGTTCGGGATGGCGGCGGTGGTCTGTATGCTGGTGCTGGTCATTTTTGGCTATGTGCAGCTGTTTGAGGCCACGAGCAAGGTGGCACGTCTGGAAACGCAGCTGGAAAATTTACAGCAGACGCAGGCGGTGCTGGAAAGCAAGTATGAGGGCCGGATCAACTTGCAGGATATTGAAACAAAAGCCGGCGCACTGGGGCTGAAGCTGCCAACTGCAGAGCAGACGGTGTATTTGGATCTCTCGGGCGCAGACCGCGCGGAGATCTATCACGAACAGAAAACGAGTGTGCTGGGCGAGATCATAGCGGCGATGGAGCAGAGTATTTCAGAACTCATCGCATATTTACGTCCGGCGGCAGCATAAATTCTGATAGCGCCGCGGGTGCAATTCAGGCGACCGGCTGCACAAATAGAGTTTGGCAAGGACGGTTGGGGAAAGACAGACCGTCCTTGTTTTGCTCACTGGGAGGAAACGGCGCGATGGCGTGCAGATGTTAGCGCAGTTTCCGGGAAAGGTGAAAACATGGCTTTGAGAGTGATTCGCCCGGAGGACCGGGAAAAGGAACGCCGGCGGCGGCGCAAGCGCACCGGCGGCGCAGAGGGCGGCCGGCGTGCCAGTCGGACGTTACAGCGCCGGATGCTGGTGCTTATGCTCATCTGTCTGCTGGTGGGGTTTGTGCCGGTGACGGCGCGGCTGTATCAGCTCATGGTGGTGGAGCATGACCAGTATGAAGAACTGGCCATCCGCAATCAGACGCGCAACATGGCCCTGCCGGCGCAGCGCGGCGTGATCTACGACCGCAACATGAATGTGCTGGCGGCGTCCACGACCGTGGAAACGGTGTTCATTGACCCCAACATGATCGAAAAAAAGATGACCGACAAAAGCGTGCCGGACACGGGCCTGCTGGACCGCATTGCGGCAGGGCTTTCAGAGATATTGGAGGGCGTGACGCCGGAGTTCGTACGTGAGCAGGCGGCGGATACAAAGTATCAGTATAAGGTCATTGCAAAAAAGGTCACAGAGGAAGTGGCGGATCAGGTGCGCGCGTTTATTGATGAAAACAACATCGTGGGCGTGAATCTGGAATCGGATGCAAAGCGGTACTATCCCTATTCCTCACTGGCGGCACAGGTGCTGGGCTTTATCAGCGAGGACAACCAGGGCACGGAGGGCATTGAGTCCTATTACGATTCGTTTTTGCAGGGCACGAGCGGCAAGATCGTGACAACGCGCGGAAACGGCGGCACGCAGATGCTCTATACCTATGAAAAGTACTACGACGCGTCCGATGGCGACAGCCTGGTCCTGACGCTGGACACGTCGGTGCAGTATATGCTGGAAAAGAATCTGGAAAATGCCATTGCAAAGTATGATATACGAAATGGCGCGTTCGGCATTGTGATGGACGTGAATACCGGCGGTATTCTGGCCATGGCGACGCTTGGGAGCTATGACCCCAACAACCATCTGGAGATCTACGACCAGACGCTGGAGCAGGAGCTGGAGCGGCAGTATCAGAACGCGCTGGCCCTGAGAAATGACACGGCTGCCTATGAGCAGGAAATGGCCGCCTATAATGCGGCGGTGGCCACGGCCAGACTGCGGCAGTGGCGCAATCGCTGCGTGTCGGATGGCTATGAACCGGGCTCAACGTTCAAGCTGGTGACGCTGGCAATGGGGCTGGACTGTGGTGCATTTACAACGCAGTCGAGCTATTTCTGCGGCGGCAAGGAGGACTTCCAGGGGCGCGATCAGACGCTTTCGTGCTGGAAGACTGTGGGCCATGGTACGCAGACGACGGGCGAGGCACTGGGCAATTCCTGCAACATTGCGCTGGCGCATATGGGCCTGCAGATCGGCGGCAACCGGTTTTATGACTATGTGTCGTCGTTCGGATTTTTGGAAAAGAGCGGCGTGGACCTGCCCGGCGAGGCAAGCGGCTATTTCTTTGCGCGCGATCAGTTGAACGGCGCCAGTACGGCCTCGCTCATTTCAGCCTCGTTCGGCCAGACGTTCCGCATTACGCCCATGCAGCTGGTGCGGGCCGTGGCGGCCATTGTGAACGGCGGGTATCTGCTGGAGCCGCACATTGTGTCGCAGATCGTGGATGCAGATGAAAACGTGGTGCAGGAAAACAGCCGCACAGTGGTGCGGCAGGTCATCAGTGAACAGACGTCGGCGACGATGCGCGACCTCATGGAGCGCGTGGTCACTGAAGGCACCGCCAAGAGTGCCCGCACGCCGGGCTACCGCGTGGGCGGCAAGACAGGCACGTCGGAAAAGATCGACACGTATGACGAGGATGGCAATCCTGTGGAGGACAAGATCGTGTCATTTATCGGTGTCGCGCCCATCAACGACCCGCAGTATGTGGTGCTGGTGGCGCTGGACACACCGGATTATATTCCGGGTACGAGCTACACGCCGAACAACTATTATATTTCCGGCGGCCTGATGGCCGCGCCGACAGTGCGCGATGTGTTTTCGGACATCCTGCCGTATCTTGGCATTGAGCCGGACTACACGGCGGAGGATATTTGCGGTGTGAACGTGACTATGCCGGAAACTGTGGGCATGACGGAGCAGGAAGCTGCAGAGGCACTGCAAAAGAAGAGCCTGACGTATCGCGTGGTCGGCGACGGCGCTGTTGTGACCGATCAGATCCCGGCGGCGACTGCTGAAGTGCCGGGCAACTCGGAGGTCGTGCTGTACATGGGCGCGGAGAAGCCGACGAGCACGGTAACAGTGCCGGACTTTGTGGGCTATGCGCCGGCGGATGTGAACTGGCTGGCGAACAACGCAGGTGTGTACGTGCAGGCCAAGGGCACGAACCTGACAGAGAACTATGTGACGGTGACATATCAGGACATCCCTGCGGGCACAGAAGTGGAACGCGGCACGACTATCACCATGGAATTTACAGACCATACGGCGCTGGACTAAACCCGGCGCGGAAAGGAAGTTGGACGATGAAGCTGAGCGAGCTGCTGCGCGGCATTCCGGTTTTGGAGGCCGCAGTGGATATGGAGCTGGATGTGACGGGCGTGTGCTATGACTCGCGCGCCGTGCAGCCGGGGCAGATGTTTGTGGCGGTACGCGGCCTTGCCGTGGACGGGCACAAGTTCATCCCCATGGCGCAGGAAAAGGGCGCAACGGTCGTCCTGTGCGAAAAAAAGCCGGCGAGCGGGGCGTATGTGCGCGTGGAGGACACGCGCGCGGCGCTGGCGCTGGCCGCGGCAAACTGGTATGGCCGGCCGGCGGACAGCATGACCATGATCGGCGTGACCGGCACGAACGGCAAGACGAGTATCACCTATCTGCTCAAGACGGTGCTGGAAAAGACGCTGGGCGCGAAGGTCGGGCTCATCGGTACCATCCAGAACATGATCGGCGGGGAAGTGATGGAAACAGAGCGGACAACGCCGGAAAGCCTGGAATTGCAGGAGCTGTTCGCAAAAATGCGCGACGCGGGCTGCACACACGTGGTGATGGAGGTATCGTCACACGCGCTGACGCTGGAGCGTGTGGCGGGCGTTCACTTTGCAGTGGGGGTGTTCACCAATCTGACGGAGGACCATCTGGACTTCCATAAGACGATGCTGGACTATTGCGACGCAAAGGCAAAGCTGTTTACCGTGTGCGATGTGGGCGTTTTGAATCTGGACGACCTCTACTGTGATCGCATCCGGCGGCAGGCAACGTGCAAAATTTTGACGTATTCCGCCAAAGACAATGCAGCGGATCTGGTGGCAAAGAATATTCGTTTGTACCCGGACCGTGTGGAAACGGACGTGGTGACGGGCAATGAGATCAGCCGGCTGGAGCTGAAGATCCCGGGGGCATTCAGCGTGTATAACGCGTTGGCAGTGACGCAGGCGGCCATGGCGCTGGGGATTTCGCTCCCCAATGCTGCGGCGGCGCTGCGGCAGGCCCGCGGTGTGAAAGGCAGGGCCGAGGTCGTGCCGACGCCGGGTAAGGATTACACCGTGATCATCGACTACTCCCACACGCCGGACAGTTTGGAAAACATTTTGCAGACCGTGAACGGCTTCTGCCGGGGGCGGACGATCGCAGTGTTTGGCTGCGGCGGCGACCGCGACCCATTCAAGCGGCCCGTGATGGGACGCATTGCGGCGGAAAACGCGGATTATTCCGTGGTGACGTCAGACAATCCGCGGACGGAGGATCCGCATGAGATCATCCGGCAGATCGTGGAGGGGATGCACGACGCGGCAGGGCACTACAAGGTGATCGAAAACCGCGAGGAGGCCATTCACTGGGCCATGGATCATGCAAAAAAAGACGACGTGATCGTGCTGTGCGGCAAGGGCCATGAAACCTATCAGGAGATCAACCATCAGAAACGGCATTTGGACGAACGGGAAGTTGTTGCGGAATATTTGGAGAAAACAAAATGAAAGAATTAACGCTCAATCAAATTGCACTGTGGTGCGGCGCGCCGACGGCGGAGGAATATAACAGCGTTCATGTAACGGGTGTCTATTCGGACTCCCGCGAGGTGCAGCCCGGCGGGCTGTTCATCGCTCTGCCCGGCGAACAGGTGGACGGACACGATTATTTGCAGCAGGCGGCGGAAGCAGGCGCGGTGGCTGCGCTGGTGACGCACCGGACGGACGCGCCGCTGGTGCAGCTGTGCGTACCGGACACGCTGCGGGCCTATGGCGCACTGGCGGCAGGCTATCGCAAGCTGTTGGGGCTGCACGTCATCGGCATTACGGGCAGCGTTGGCAAGACGACCACAAAGGAAATGATGGCCTGTGCGCTGGAGGGTACGTTCAAGACCTTTAAGAGCGAGGGAAATCACAACAACAACCTGGGTCTGCCGATGAGCATTATGGGTCTGGACGCCGACACACAGGTAGCTGTGCTGGAAATGGGCATGAACCACTTTGGTGAAATGGCGTATCTGACGAACATCGCGCGGCCGGATATTGCCATCATTACGAACATTGGCACGATGCACATTGAACATCTTGGCAGCCGCGAGGGCATTCTGCGCGCGAAGCTGGAGATCTTGCAGGGCGTGCCGCAGCGCGGCGTGGGCGTGTTCAACGGCGACGAACCGCTGCTGTGGAACGTGCACAGCGACGGCGGACACAAGAAATATTATTACGGCATTGAGAATAAAGCCTGCGATGTTATTGCGGAGAACATTGAAGAGCTGGATGACGGGATGCGCTTCCGTGTGCGCGGTCTTGGGCAGAATTTTGAACTGTTTGTACCCGTGACAGGGCACCATACGGTGTATAATGCGCTGGCCGCAGTGACGACAGCACTGCTGATGGATGTGAAGCCGGAGCAGCTGCAAAAGCAGCTGGGGCGCTTTCAGAACACTGGAATGCGGCAGCGTGTGTTTGAGCAGAACGGCGTGACGATCATTGAGGACTGCTATAACGCAGGACCGGAGTCGATGGAAGCGGCGCTGAATGTGCTGGAAAACTTCAAGACAAAGGGGCGGCGCATTGCCGTCCTGGGTGATATGCTGGAGCTTGGCAACCGCAGCAGCGCGGAGCATTACCGCATCGGCCGCCTGGTAGCCCAGAAGGCGGATATGCTGTTTGTATACGGTGCACATTCGGCACGCATTGTGACGGGCGCCATCACAGGCGGCATGAGCCCGAAAAACACAGAGCATTTTGATACGCACGAGGATCTGGCGCATATGCTGAAAATGCGCGTTAAGGACGGAGATGTGCTGCTGTTCAAGGGCAGCCGGGGCATGAAAATGGAACGGGCGCTTTCGCTGTTCCTGAAGGATGAGAAGTAACATCGGAGGAAAACCATGCAGATGTGCATCATTGCGGCCTGCGCCTTTTTGCTGGCCGTTGTATTTGGAAAACTGGCTGTTCCGGCGCTGCGGGCGCTGAAGGCGGGACAGGCCATCCGCGAGATCGGGCCAAGCTGGCACGAGGGCAAAAGCGGCACGCCCACTATGGGCGGCATCGTGTTCATTCTGGCGGCCGGGCTTTGTACCATTGCCGGAGGCTGGCACGCCATGCGCGGGGGGTATTATACGCATCTGCTGGTGCTGGGCTTTGCAACGGCCTATGGTCTGATCGGCTTTCTGGATGATTTCTGCAAGGTGAAGAAAAAGCAGAACGAGGGCCTGACGGCTATTCAGAAATTTGTTTTGCAGCTGCTGGTGGCCGCTGTATACCTGTTTTTGCTGCGGCAGACGGGTGAACTGACTTGCGATCTGTACATCCCGTTTTTCCAGGTGACGCTGGAGATGAACTGGATCGTGTATATGGTCTTTGCGGTGTTTGTGCTGGTGGGCTGTGTGAACGCAGTGAACCTGACGGATGGCGTGGACGGCCTGGCCACGGGCGTGACGATGCCGGTCATGGCGTTCTTCGCCATCACGGCGTGGTGCTGGAAACAGACGACGCTGGCGCTGCTGCCGGCGGCGCTGTTTGGCGCGCTGGGAGGTTTTTTGTGCTATAACTTTCACCCGGCCAAGATGTTTATGGGCGACACCGGCTCGCTGTTTTTGGGCGGCGCGGTGTGCGGCTTGGCTTTTGCACTGGATATGCCGCTCGTCCTCATTCTGGTGGGGCTGGTATATCTGGTGGAAACGCTGTCGGTCATTATGCAGGTGACGTATTTTAAGCTGACGCATGGCAAACGTATTTTCCGCATGACGCCGATCCATCATCACTTTGAGATGGGCGGCTGGAGCGAGGAGAAGATCTTCTGCGTGTTTGTAGGCGTGACGGTTGTGATGTGCGTACTGGCGGGGCTTGGCGTCGCCGGACGGTATTGAGAGGAACGGGAAGCGGAATGCAGCAAACAGTATATCCTGAAACAAATCTGCCGCAGGATACGGCAGGGCAGCCGCTGCCCGACCCGAAGCCGGCACGCCAGCGTGTGATCTTGGACGAGCGGGGCCTGCTCGATGTGCCGTTTCTGGTGCTCACGGTGCTGCTGGTGCTCATCGGCGTGCTGATGATGTTCTCGGCCAGTTATGCGCGTGCGTACTCCACGGAGGGCAAGGCAACATATTATTTTGCCCGGCAGGCGATCTTTGCTGCAGTGGGCATTGGCGTTATGCTGTTTTTCAGCACATGGAACTATCAGGCGTGGCGCGGGCTGTCGTTTTTCATTCTGGCGGCGGCTATTGTGTTCTTGCTGCTGGTGCCGTTCATCGGCATTGAGGAAAACGGCGCAAAACGATGGATCTATCTTGGCTTTACGAGCTTTCAGCCGTCGGAGGTCGCAAAGCTCGGTATTGTGCTGACGTTTGCATCCATGATCTCGTATTACCGCGACCGGATGCACAATTTCCGCGAGGGCATTTTACCGTTTGTGGTGATCATTGCGGTGGTGTGCGGGCTGCTGGTGCTGGAGCCGCATCTGTCGGCCATTATCATTATTCTGGGCGTGAGCGCGGCCATGCTGTTTTTGGGCGGCGTGCAGCTGCGCTGGTTTGCGGCGGGCCTTGGCGCGGTGGCGGTATTTATTGCCGTTTACCTGAGCACAAAGGGCTATGCCAGCGGACGCATCCAGGCGTGGCTGCATCCGTTTGAGGACTCGTCGGACAGCAGCTATCAGATCGTACAGTCACTGTATGCCATTGGCTCGGGCGGCCTGATGGGTTTGGGGCTTGGCAAGAGCCGGCAGAAGTATCTGTATCTGCCGGAGGAGCACAACGACTACATTTTTCCCATTGTGTGCGAGGAGCTTGGCTTTGTGGGCGCGATGGTGGTCATTTTGCTGTTTGTACTGCTGATCGTTCGCGGCTACTGGATCGCGCTGCACGCGCGCGACCGTTTCGGGATGCTGGTGGCGGGCGGCCTGACGACGCTTTTGGCACTGCAGGTGTTCCTGAACATCGGCGTTGTGACGAATCTGCTGCCGGCCACGGGCATTTCTCTGCCGTTTTTCTCGTATGGCGGCACGGCACTGCTCATTCAGCTGTTTGAAATGGGCGTCATTTTGAGCATTTCGCGGCAGAACGAAAACAAACTGGCTTAACAGGAGGCGGCGGGATGAACGTCATCTTTACGTGCGGCGGCACGGGCGGACATATTTACCCGGCCATTGCCGTGGCAAAGCTGCTGCGCGCGCGGCAGCCGGACTGCAACATCCTGTTTATCGGCGCGGAAGACGGGATGGAAACAAAGCTCGTGCCGCGCGAGGGATTTCAGCTGGAGACGCTGAAGATCTCCAACTATCAGCGGAAATTCACGCCGGCGGCGCTGTGGCACAACGTAACGACGCTGGTGCATATGCGCGCGTCGCTGCACAAGGCGGGGAAGCTCATTGATAGGTTCCGGCCCGATGTGATCGTTGGCACGGGCGGCTATGCCAGTTTTCCGGCGCTGAAAATTGGCGCGCGGCGCAGCATTCCGACGGCCGTGCATGAATCCAACGCCGTACCGGGGCTGACGACCCGCATGGTGGCGGGGGATGCGTCGGCGATTTTGGTGAGCTTTGAGGAGAGCCGTGCGCAGTATGCCGCGCCGGAGCGCGTTCATGTGGTGGGCACGCCGGTGCGGGAGGATTTTCTGTACACACGGCACGCAGATGCCCGCGCGGCGCTGGGGCTGACGGATGAGCGGCCGCTGGTCGTGTCTTATTGGGGCAGCCTCGGCGCACGGGAAATGAACAAGAAGATCACGCGTTTTTTTGTGCGCGAGATAGAAGATGGTCTGCCGTTCCGGCACATTCACGCCTGCGGCTCATTCGGCTGGCGGTGGATGCCGGAATATGTGCGGGAGCAGGGCGTCGATCTGGCGGCACAGGACGCCATTGAGATGCGCGAATATATCTACGATATGCCGCAGGTCATGGCGGCGGCGGATCTGGTCATCTGCCGCGCGGGCGCGGCGACGATCGCGGAGGTCATGGCGTCAGGTACGCCGTGTATTATGGTGCCGTCGCCGAATGTGACAGACAACCATCAGGAAAAGAATGCCCGTGTACTTGAAGCGCGGGGCGCTGCAGAGGTCATCCGCGAGTGCGACTGCGATGGAGATGTGCTGTACGATGCTGCCAAGGCAATTTTAAGTGACCCGGCGCGTCAAAAGCGCATGAAAGCAGCCGCACAGGAGATGGCTGTGGTGGACTCGGCGGAGCGCATTTACGAAACGGTGCTGCGGCTGGCCAAGGCACGCTGAATCTGCCCTTCGCATAGGATGGGGAAAATCCCAGTTCTATGCGGAGGAATGACGATGCAGATCTTGTCAGTCTGCGGCGGAAAGCCGCTGGAAGGCTGTGTGCCGGTGAGCGGCGCGAAAAACAGCGTGCTGCCCATTCTGGCGGCGTGTACGCTCTGCCGGGGCACATGTGTGTTACATAACTGCCCGAACATCAGCGATGTGGACGATACGCTGGAGATCCTCCAAAGCCTCGGCTGCCGGACGGCGCGCAGCGGCGCCGCCCTGACGGTGGACGCCGGCGGGCTTACCGGCTGGAAGATCGCGCCGGGGTATGCAGGGCGGCTGCGGTCGTCGGTGCTGTTTCTGGGCGCGCTGCTGGCACGGACGGGGCAGGCGCAGATCGCGCTGCCGGGCGGCTGCCCACTGGGAAAGCGGCCGGTCGATCTGCATATGATGGCCCTGCAGGCGCTGGGTGCGCAGGTCTGGACAGACGGCACATTTTTGCGCTGCCGCGCCGAACAGCTGACGGGCGGCACCATTCGACTGCCGTTCCCAAGCGTTGGCGCGACGGAGAATGCGCTGCTGGCGGCGATCGGCTGCGCCGGGCGCGTGCGCATTGAAAATGCGGCGCGCGAGCCGGAGATCGGCGACCTGGTGCGGTTTTTGCGCAGCGCGGGCGCACAGATCGCCCAGCAGGACGGCGTGTTGGAAATAGACGGTGGTACGACGCTGCACGGCACCACATTTACGGTGATGCCAGACCGGATCGAAACGGCGACCTATCTCTGCGCTGCGGCGGCGTGCGGCGGCGATGTGACCCTGGAGCGCACGGACGGAAAGACACTGCTGCCGGTTTTGGACATTCTGGAAAAGAGCGGCTGCACCATTACACGGTCCGGCGATTCGCTGCGACTTTGCAGCAGCGGCGATCTGCGCGCGCCGGAGCGCATCGCGACCGCACCGTATCCGGGGTTTCCCACGGACGCGCAGGCCATTATGATGGCGGCACTGTTGCGGGCACGCGGGCGGACGGTGTTTGAGGAAACCGTGTTTGAGGATCGCTTTCGTCATGTGGCGCAGCTGCGGCGCATGGGTGCGGCGGTGTTCTCAGCCGGCCGGACGGCGACGCTCACCGGTGTTTCCAAGCTGCATGGCGCGGAGGTCGGCGCGGAGGATCTGCGCGGTGGTGCGGCGCTGGTGATCGCAGCGCTGATGGCAAAGGGAAAAAGCAGCGTTTTTGGAGTAAAACACATCAAGCGCGGGTATGATAATCTGGACGGCAAGCTGCAAATTCTGGGAGCTGACATAAAATATGTGGAAATCCCGGAAGCAAGCGTGTATAATATAGGCTGATTTCATGGCCGCGCGTGCGCGGCACGGGGCGGCAGGCCGTACCTGCGCAAAGGAGATTGCTATGGCGCAGCAGAAACGAAAAACTCAATCGCGGCGCGACGCGCGCAGACAGGCAGAACGGCGCACGCCCTCCAGCGGCGTGGCCGGACGGCTTGTTATTATGCTGGCCATTGTGGCGGCGGTCGTGTTTGGCGTGGCGATCTTCTTCAAGGTGAGCCATGTGGAGGTACAGGGCAACAGTCTGTATTCAGCGGAGCAGATCGTGGCAGCTTCAGGCATTGAGGTGGGCGACAATCTGCTGACGTTAAACAAGGAAACGGTGGCGGGCAATATCATTGCGCAGCTGCCGTATGTGGAAAAGGTCAGCATCGGGCGCAGTATGCCGGATGCGGTCATTCTGGACGTGACGGAGAGCACGGCAACATTTGCCGTGGCCACGGATACAAACACCATCTGGCTCATCAACGCCAGCGGCAAGGCGCTGGAACGCTATGATGGCGGCGCGACGCTCATGCAGGCGGCAGAGGCAGCAGCGGAACAGGCTGCGGCAGACGGCCGCGGGGAAGTGTCAGCCGATACGCCGGCAGACGCTCCGTCCCATGAAATCGCAGACACGGCGACCGACGCCGCAGCGGATACGCCCGCGGAGGCTCCGGCGACAGATACAGCCGGAACAGATGCGGACGATGCGGCTGACGGCACAGATAACGCGGCGGATATGTCGGGCACGGACGACGCGGCAGATGAAACGCAGTTCACGCAGAGCGGCGTGCAGGCACAGGCACTGGCAGAAGTCGGCGTGCCGTATATTCTGGGCGTGACGGTCAACAATCCCACGGCGGGCACGCAGGTGACGGCCAGCAACCAGCAGGCGCTGAACGCGGCGCTTTCCGTGCTGGCGGCCTTTGACGGCACGGGGCTTACGAGCCATGTGGCGTATATCAATGTAGAAAAGGACTACAATATCGTCGTGCAGTATGACGACCAATATTCCATTGAGCTGGGCGGTACGGACAAGCTGGACTATAAGGTGCAGTATCTGCTGGCCATTCTGGAACAGCTGAGTGAGTATCAGGCCGGAACGATCGACTTGACGCTGACGGAAGAAAATGTGGCGCGCTTCCACCCGAAGGCGTGATTTGGGCAGAAATGAAAGAAATTCCGCGAAATTTCCACATTTGTATTGACCGCGGACAAGTTTCGATATAAAATATACAAAATAATATCGTCGCGAGGTATGCGTTTTGAGTGCGAAAGCGAGATCGAAAGGCTCTTACATAGGAGGAAGTCAAATGGCTGATTATGCAGAAAAGGTCGTATCCATTAAGGTGATCGGCGTCGGCGGTGCCGGCAATAACGTTATTAACCGCATGATCGCGTCCGGCATTCAGGGCGTGGATTTTGTGGCGGTCAACACGGATAAGCAGGACCTCAATAAGTCCAAGTGCAAAAACAGAATTCAGATCGGCGAAAAGCTGACGGGCGGCATGGGCGCAGGCTCCAAGCCGGAGATCGGCGAAAAGTCCGCCGAAGAATCGAAGAACTCCATTTCCGAAGTGCTGGAAGGCACGGACATGGTGTTCATCACCGCCGGCATGGGCGGCGGCACGGGCACGGGCGCAGCGCCCATTATTGCGCAGCTGGCGCACGACAAGGGGATTCTGACCGTGGGCGTTGTGACGAAGCCGTTCCGCTTTGAGGGCGCGAACCGCATGAAGCAGGCCGAGACCGGTATCAAGAACCTGGAAGATAAGGTCGATTCGCTCATCATCATCCCGAATGACCGGCTGAAATTTGTGACGGATCAGAAGATCACGTTTGCCAACGCGTTCGGTATTGCCGACGACGTGCTCAAGCAGGCGGTCAAGTCCATTTCTGAACTGGTCGGCTATTCGGAAAATGTCATCATCAACCTCGACTTTGCCGATGTATCCGCCATCATGAAGGATGCGGGCCACGCACATATGGGCGTTGGCACAGCCTCCGGCCGCGACAAGGCCGAGCAGGCCGCCATGGCGGCGGTTTCCAGCCCGCTTCTGGAAACATCCATCAATGGTGCAAGCGGCGTGCTTATCAACGTCACCGGCTCGAGCGAACTGGGTCTGGACGACGTGGAAACGGCAGCCAACATTGTCATGGAGGCCGTGAATCCCGAGGCAAATATCATCTTTGGCGCCGCGTTTGACGACTCGTTTGAGGATGAAATGCGCGTGACAGTCATCGCCACCGGCTTTGAGGATGTCAAAAAAGCGCCGCAGCCGACAAACCGCATTGGTGCGTACACGGCTGCCAGCGAAAAGGCCCGCCCGGTCGCAAATGAAGATATTGACGATATTGATGAGATCTTTAAGATCTTCAATAAGGATTGAGTTTTGGAATGCCCCTCCGATCAGAGGGGCGTTCTTTTTATTACGGGGCTTCGCCCCGGTACCCTGTTGTTTTTTGCAACCCTTAGGGTTGTGCGTTTATTCTGGCAGTGCCTACCAGGGGGGGCGGCTCGGCCCCCCCTTTCTTTCC
>CAKTXB010000021.1 GCA_934630555.1 uncultured Oscillospiraceae bacterium | reverse complement strand
GCGCGGCCCTGAACGGCAAGCGCATCACGCCCGCCGATCTTGCCGAGCTGGAGGCCGTGTTCTCCCGCGAGGGCTTCACACAGGGCTATTACGACGGCCAGACCGGCGCGGCCATGTTCGGCCGCCGGCAGGAGGCGGAATCGAACCGTGAGCTGCTGGCCGCCGCGCGCGCGACCTATGAAAACGGTGAAAACATCCAGCTCGGCGTCAAATTCTACGCCATCATCCGCCGCGGCCAGCCCGCTCAGCTCGCTGTAGAAGACGCCGACGGCCACGTGTGCAAAACGCGCGGCGACGTTCCGCAGGAGGCCATGGTGCGCGCCCTGACGCAGCAGGAGCTGACAGAGCGCCTTTCCAAAACGGGCGGCACGCCCTTCCGCTGCGACAGTGTGAAGGCTGTGCTGGACGACGGCCTCATGCTCCCCGCCGCCAGCATCAACGCCATGCGGCGCGATGTGCTGGCCGAGCTCATGGCCGTGCGCGGCCGCGTCACACCGGCGCATCTGGGCGCGTACAACGCGCCGCCGGCCTATGACGGCATGTCCGGCCCGCCGCAGCTCACCGTCGCCGTGCGCACCGCGCAGCAGATCACCTCCAGACTGCTGGCCATGAGGCCGGCTGTGCTCTATATCCCGCTGGCTGAGCTGGTGGAGCATCCCGAGATCCCGCAGACCGTGGGGCTGGACACCCAGCTTGCCGCCATCCTGCCGCGCGTCGTGTGGAGCGGCGAGAATCCCGGCCTTGCCGAAATGCTGAAAACAGCCTACACGCTCGGCGTGCGGCAGCTGCTCGTCGGCAATCTCGGCCAGGTGCGCATCGCCAAAGCCGCCGGCTTTGCCGTGCGGGGCGATTTCGGCCTGAACATCTATAATTCCCGCGCCATGCACTACCTGCGCCATCAGGGGCTGGACTCGCAGCTTCTGTCGTTTGAAATGACGCTGCCGCAGATCCGCGACCTTTCCAAGGCCGTGCCGTGCGAGGTGCTCGTCTATGGCCGGCTCCCGCTCATGCTCACGGAAAACTGCATCATCAAAAACCACACCGGCAACTGTGCCTGCACCGCCGCCGCGCCCACAAAGCTCGTCGACCGCATGGGCGAGGAGTTCCCCGTGCTCAAAGACCCCGGCACGTGCCGCAGCGTGGTATACAACGGCAAAAAGCTGTATCTGCTCGATAAGCTCGCCTCGTTCCGGGCCATGGGCCTGTGGGCGCTGCGGCTGCAATTTACAACGGAAAACCCCGGTGAGATCGACACGATCCTGGAAGAATACCGCCGCGGCGGCGCGTTTGACGCCGGCAGCTACACCCGGGGGCTTTATACAAGAGGCGTGGAGTGACCACGCGGAAAGGACGCCATGGCGATCATACTCGCATCCGCATCGCCCCGGCGGCAGGAGCTGCTGCGCCTGCTGGGGGTCGATTTTACCATCCACACCGCTGATATTGACGAGCGCATGGACAAAGCCCGCCCGCCGGAGGAGGAGGTCGGGCGCCTCGCGCGTGAAAAGGCTGCCGCTGTCGCGGCGCTGGCCGCGCCGGAGGACGTCGTCGTCGCCGCCGATACCATCGTCGTCTGTCAGGGCGAAGTCCTCGGCAAGCCGAAAACAGAAGCTGACGCCGCGCGGATGCTGCATCTGCTCTCCGGCCGGACGCATACGGTCATGACCGGCCTGTGCGTGCAGAGCGGCGCGCGCGCAGAAAGCCTTGTTTCCCGCTCACAGCTGCGCTTCCGCGCGCTGTCCGACGCGGAGATCCGCGCCTACATCGCCACCGGCGAGCCGATGGACAAGGCCGGCAGCTACGGCATTCAGGGCCGTGCCAGCGTGTTCGTGGAGCATCTGGACGGCGACTATTTTTCCGTCATGGGGCTGCCGCTCTGCCCGCTGACGGCGCTGCTGCGCCGGTTCGGCGTCCGCATTCTGAACTGCCCCGAGAGGAGATGAGCGCTTGAAACGAAAATTCTGGACGCCGCGCGTCAAGGCCATCGTCATCGCCGCGCTGGTGCTGGCGCTGCTCGTGAGCATCGCCGCGGCCGTCATTACCGGCACGCCGTTCTTCACAAACGCCGTGCAGACCGTTCTCTCGCCGCTGCGCAGCGGCATGGCCGCCATCGACCGGCAGGCCGAGCGGTACTATAACTACCTGTTCTCCTACGAATCCCTGCAGGCTGAAAACGAAAAGCTGCAAAAGGAGCTGCTCGATATGCAGCAGAGCGTCCGCACGGCGGAAACGTATCAGCGCGAAAATGAGCGTCTGCGTCTGCTGCTTCAGCTCTCCGAAGAGCATGAGGACTATTCGTTCGTCTCGGCCTACATCATCTCGTGGAACGCCTCCAACTATAAGTCCGAGTTCACCATCGCCAAGGGCGGGTCGGCCGGGCTGTCCGAGGGTATGTGCGCCGTCACGGAAAACGGGCAGGTCATCGGCCTTGTCAGCGCCGTGGGCGCAAACTGGGCCACCATCACCACCATTCTCGACTCGTCGCTGGAGATCAGCGCCTCCGTCGCCTCGTCCGGCTACACCGGCGTGGTGCAGGGCACGTATCTTGCCGACGGCACGAGCGTGCTGCGCATGAACTACCTGCCCACCGAGGCCGTGCTCAAAAATGACGATCAGGTCGTCACCACCGGCTCCACGCTCTATCCGCGCGGGCTGCTGCTGGGCTATCTCACCGACGTAGGGCTGGATGAGACCGGCGTTGCAAAATACGCCACGCTCGAGCCCTCGTGCCAGCTCGACCAGCTGGAGCAGGTCTTTATCATCACCGACTACAAAAACGGCTGACCTACCGCGCAGCCGGGAAAGGAGCGCACAATGCCGGAGCGCTATCGAAAACTGCTCATGTGGGCGCTGAATGCGGCGCTGGTGCTGGCCGCCGTGCTGCTGCAGACCGTGCTGTTTGGCCGCGTGCGCTTCTGGGGCGCAAAGCTCGCGCTCGTGCCGGTCGTCGTCGCATGCGTGAGTATGCACCTGGACGCGGAGCAGGCCGGCCTGTTCGGCCTCGCCGCGGGCTTTTTCTGGTATTGCAGCGGCGCCGACGGCGCAGGGCTCGTCATCGTATCCGTCACGGCGGCGGCGCTGCTTTGCAGCTGGCTGTGCGTGTGCTATCTGCGGCGGAATCTGCTCTCGGCGGCGCTGCTCTCGGCGCTGGCGCTGCTGGTCGTGCAGGGGCTGCTGCTCGCGTTCCGGGCGTTTACCGGCGTCGTGGGGCCGGATGCGCTGCGCGTGCTGTTCGTGGGCACGGCGCTCTCGCTGCTCGTGTGCGTGCCGTCCTATTACGCCGCCGCAGCCATCCGCCGTATCTACCGCCCGCAGAAGATCTGATCTCCCCAAGGCTTGCCGTATCCCTCTGTTTTCTGAGAAAGGAGTCCTCCCATGCAGCGTTTGGTGCGCTTTCGTATTTTTATCTTTCTCATGCTCACGGCCATGCTCGTGGGCCTGTTCGCGCTGCGGCTCTACAAGGTGCAGGCCGTGCAGTCCGACTCCACCTATGTCGCCTCCGACGCCGACTCCATGACCTACATGACCACCGTGGAGGCCGCCCGCGGCAACATTCTGGACCGCAACGGCAACGTGCTCATCTCCAACCGTGCCAGCTACAACATCGTCATCATCAACTACGTGCTTTTCAACTCTGAAACGCCGAACGAGAGCCTTCTGCGCGTACTGGAGCTGTGTGAAGAGCAGGGCATCGCCTATGACTCCCACTTCCCCGTCAGCAGCACGCGGCCCTATACGCTGCTGCTGGATGAGCAGTCGTCCACCTGGCAGGGCTATTACCGCGCGTTTCTGGCCAACCGCGACTATGACGCCGATATTTCCGCGCAGACGCTCATGAAAAATCTCACGAGCGCCTACCGCATCCCGGATGACTGGACGCAGGAGCAGGCCTACAAGGTCATCAGCGTCCGCTATGAGCTGGAGCTGCGCAGCGTCAGCGGCGTGGGCCTTGAAAACTACACGCTGGCCACCGACGTGCAGGCCGAGCAGCTCGCCGCCGTCATGGAGCTCGGCGTGCCGGGCGTCATTGTAGAGGCGTCCACCGTGCGCGAATAAAACACCACCTACGCCGCGCACCTGCTCGGCTCCATCGGCCAGATGACGGCGGAGGAATATGAGACCTATAAGGAACAGGGCTACGCCATGAACGCGCTCGTCGGCAAAGACGGCATCGAGCTGGCTTTCGAGCAGTATCTGCACGGCTCGTCCGGTCAGAAATACACCACCGTGTCCGCCTCCGGCGACATTCTGAGCGAATATTTTACCACCGTGCCCCAGCCGGGCAGCAACGTGGAGCTGACCATCGACCTCTCGCTGCAAATGACGGCGGAGGACGCGCTGGCAAACATCATTCAGGACCTGCGTGAAAACGGCGTGGGCCGCAACAAAGAAGGCAAAGACGCCGAGGGCGGCGCCGTCGTGGTGCAGGAGGTCAAAACAGGCGAGATCCTCGCCTGCGCCAGCTACCCGACGTTCAACATCGCCACGTATTCGCAGGATTTTGACGAGCTGAAAGAGGCCGACTTTGACCCGCTCTACAACCGCGCGCTGCTCGCGGAATACTGGCCCGGCTCCATCTATAAAATGGTCACCGCCATCGCCGCCATCGACTACGGCAAGATCGGCGAGTTCTATCAGATCACCGACAAGGGCGTCTATGACTACTACGCCGATCAGGGCTACACCCCGAAGTGCTACGTCTGGACAAGCAGTCAGGCCACACACGGCACCATCAATATGCAGCAGGCGCTGCAGGAATCGTGTAACTACTATTTCTATGAGATCGGCCGCCTGACGTACTATTCCTATTACAATGAGACCGGCCTCAACGCCATGGACATCGTAGCCAAGCGCCTCGGCCTTGGCGAGCACACGGGCGTGGAGCTCATTGAATACATCGGCACCCGCGCCAACGCCGAAACAAAGGCTGCGCTCTACACCGGCACAGACGCCGGCTGGTACGGCGCCGACGTCATTCAGGCCGCCATCGGCCAGTCCGACAACAAATTCACCCCCATGCAGATGGTGTGCTACACCTCAGCGCTGGCCAACAAGGGCGTGCGCTACAAGGCCACGTTCTTAAAGCGCGTCATTTCGTGGGATTATCAGGACCTCATCGCCTCGCACACACCGGAGGTCGCCAGCCGGCTCGATATGTCCGACGAAGCCATCGACTGCGTCTCCACCGGTATGCAGCTCGTCGCCAGCAAGGGCACGGCTGCGCAGTACCTGTCCGATTACCCCATCAAGGTCGCCTGTAAAACCGGCACGGCGCAGTGGGGCAACGAATACGGCGGCTCTGACCACGCCTCGTTCGTGCTCTACGCTCCGGCGGACGATCCGCAGATCGCCATCGCCGTGTATGTGGAAAAGGGCGCGCAGGGCGGCAACCTTGCAAATGTCTGTATTCCCATCCTCAATACCTATTTTTCCTCCTCCAGCAAATATGAGACCGCGCTGCGCGAAAACACCGCCGACTAAAACGGCAACTTTGGGAGCAAACGCTATGACTGATCTATCAAAAATCCGCAATTTTTCCATCATTGCCCACATTGACCACGGGAAATCCACGCTGGCTGACCGTCTTTTGGAGGAGTGCCACACCGTTGATAAGCGCGAAATGGCTGAGCAGGTGCTCGACTCCATGGACCTTGAGCGTGAGCGCGGCATCACCATCAAGGCCCGCGCCGTGCGCCTTGGCTATCATGCCGATGACGGTGAGGACTATATCCTGAACCTCATCGACACCCCGGGCCATGTGGACTTTAACTACGAGGTATCCCGCTCGCTCTCCGCGTGCGAGGGCGCGCTGCTGGTCGTAGACGCGTCACAGGGCATTGAGGCCCAGACGCTTGCAAACACATACCTTGCCATCGACAACGACCTGGAGGTCCTGCCGGTCATCAACAAGATCGACCTGCCCGCTGCGCGGCCGCAGGAGGTCAAGCAGGAAATTGAGGACGTCATCGGTCTGCCTGCACTGGACGCGCCGGAAATTTCGGCCAAAAACGGCATCAATATCCACGCCGTGCTGGAGGATGTGGTGCAGAATGTACCTGCCCCCAAGGGCGACCGCGACGCACCGCTGCAATGCCTCATCTTTGACAGCCAGTATGACTCCTACCGCGGCGCGATCGTGTATCTGCGCGTCGTGAACGGCACGGTAACGCCCGGCATGGACGTGAAAATGATGGCCACCGGCGCCGTCTACAAGGTCGTGGAGGTCGGCTATCTCCACCCGTTTGGAATGCGCCCCGCCGATCGTCTCGGCGCCGGCGAGGTCGGCTATCTCACAGCGTCCATCAAAACCGTATCCGATACCCGCGTGGGCGACACCGTGACCGGCGCGGAAAACCCGGCCGCCGAGCCGCTGCCCGGCTATAAGCAGGCGCAGCCCATGGTCTTTTCCGGCGTCTATCCCGCTGACGGGTCGAAATACGGCGACCTGCGCGACGCGCTGGAAAAGCTGAAGCTCAACGATGCGTCCATGAGCTATACGCAGGAAAACTCCATCGCCCTTGGTTTCGGTTTCCGCTGCGGCTTTCTGGGCCTTTTGCACATGGAGATCATTTTGGAGCGCCTGGAGCGCGAATATAATCTGGACCTCATCACCACCGCGCCGAACGTCGTGTACCAGATCACAAAAACCGACGGCACGGAGCTGGAGGTCTACACGCCCCTCAACTACCCCGACCCGGCGGAGATCGCCGAGTCGCGTGAGCCGTTTGCAAAGGTCAACATCCTCACCCCGCCGGAATACGTCGGCGCCATCATGGAGCTGTGCACGAACCGCCGCGGCGAGTATAAGGACATGACCTATCTCGACACCACGCGCGTGGAGCTGCACTATTCCATGCCGCTCAATGAGATCATCTACGACTTCTTTGACGCGCTGAAATCCCGCACACGCGGCTACGGGTCGCTGGACTATGAGCTGGAGGGCTACCGCCCGTCAAGGCTCGTAAAGCTCGACATTCTCCTCAACGGCGAGATCGTGGACGCGCTGAGCTTCATTCTCTTTGCCGACAATGCCTACGCCCGTGCGCGGAAGATCTGTGAAAAGCTCAAGGAAAATATCCCCCGCCAGATGTTCGAGATCCCCGTTCAGGCGGCCATCGGCGGCAAGGTCATCGCACGTGAGACCATCAAGGCCCTGCGCAAGGACGTGCTGGCCAAGTGCTATGGCGGCGATATTACGCGAAAGAAAAAGCTGCTTGAAAAGCAGAAGGAAGGCAAGAAGCGGATGCGCACGTTCGGCACAGTGTCTGTGCCGTCGGAGGCGTTTATGGCGGTCCTCAAGCTGGATGAGTGAGCGGCAGGCTGACGCCCGCCCACTGCTCTTTGCTGGCCGCACCTGCGGTGCGGGGGCACCGTTTTTGCCTCAGTATTTGCGCCACCGCAGCCGTGCCTCCGGCGGATTTTGCCATAGTCGGCAGGCTTGCGCCCGCCCACCGTTTTTGCCTCAGTGTTTGCAACACTGCACCTGTGCCTCCGGCGGCCCATTCTTTTCTGCCTTGCCAGAAAAGAATGGGGAGAAAAGAGGCGCTTTCGTCCTCGCAAGCTCCATATCCTTCGCCCCGCCGCAAGCGGCAGGGCTCATCCATTCCGCTGCTCGTCCTCTCCAAATTGCAACCACTTCGTTGGGTTGCAATTTGGTATTTTGGGTTTTGTTCAGGTTCTTAGGTCGTTGCGTTTCGTAACCTCCAAAAACAAACACCCCTCCAAGCTCGCCAGAGAACTGCCCAAACTTGCCGCTTGTTGCCTCAGAACAAGTGCCAACAATGCCCCCAGCTCAAAAACCAAGAACTCTGTAACGTATTCGCCGGAACTGCCGACCCTAAGAACCAACTCTCGTCAAAATCGGGCAACAGCGCAGCGCCTTGCCCCGCGGTAAAACGGAACAGCTCTAGCTCGCGCCTCCGGCGCACTCGCTCGGCACTGCCCTCATGCTCTCCCGGGGAATTAATCCAAAAAAGGGGGCCGCAGCCCCCTTTATTGGCCGTCGGGGATTGTCAAGGGGGCCATCGGAAGCCCCCTTGACCGCCTTTCTTTACACCGCCGGCGGCGCTTTCTTTCCCCGCGGGAAAGAAAGGGGGGCCGAGCCGCCCCCCTGGTAGGCACTGCCAGAATAAAACGCAAAAACCAAAGGTTTTGCAAAAACACGGGGTACCGGGGCGAAGCCCCGCAAAACCCCCGCCCAACCTGTAACGCTGCAAAAAACAAGGCCCCTCCGGGGCGCAAAAAGAAGCGCGCCTTTCGGCGCGCCCCTCCCCTTATTCATATCGCAAAGCCTCGATCGGGTCGAGCTTCGCCGCCTTATTCGCCGGGTAGTATCCAAAGAATACCCCCACCGCCAGTGAGAAACCGACTGCCAGTGCAATGCTGCCGATCCCCGGCAGACTGGCCGCGTCCAGCATCGAGCTGCCAACATAGCCCCAGATCGTGCCCACTATAATGCCGATCACACCGCCCACCAGGCAGATGATGATGCTCTCCACCACAAACTGTTCGCGAATGTCGCCGTTCGTCGCGCCCAGCGCCTTGCGCGTACCGATCTCGCGCGTCCGCTCCGTCACCGACACCAGCATAATGTTCATCACGCCAATGCCGCCCACCAGCAGTGAGATCGCCGCAATGACCGAAATGGCGATCGACAGCTTTTTCATCATGCTGTCCACCGATTCGATCACGCTCTCCATGCTCATCGACGCCACACGATAGTCGTCGTTGTGCCGGTAATAGCGGTTGAGATAGCTGCTGACCTCATTGCCCACCTGCGCGCTGTCCGCCTCGGCCGCCGCCATCACGGTAAAATACGAGTACCCATCCGCGCCGCCCGACACGCGCTTGGCCGTCGTCACCGGCATATACAGCGTCGTCGACATATCCTTTTCCGACGCCGTCGATATTGAAAATGCCGACGCCTTATAGCGGTACACGCCCACGATGCGCAGCCGCAGCCGGTCGCTTTTCAGCTGCACGGAGATCTCGCTGCCCAGCGCCGCGTCCGTGTCGCCGTCAAACAGATTGTTCACCAGCTTGTTGCTCACCACGCACACATTCCGTGTTCCGTCCAGATCTGACTGCCGCAGCAGCCGCCCGGCCGCCAGCTCCACATCCTCGATCTCAAATGACCCCTCGCTCACGCCGTTCACGGTCACGTTCGCATACAGCCGTCCGTCCTTCACCTGTCCGCTGCCAACCGATTTCGTCAGCCCAATGGCCTTGATGTCGTTCGCATAGCGCGCATACATTGCCTCGATCATCTCATCCGTAATGAGGTCTTCGTCCTCCGGCTGCGCCATCATGCTCATCATGCTGTTCATGTCGATCTGGCTCGTTTTCTGCTGCAAAGACACTGTGATCGTCGACGCGCCAAAGCTGCTCATCTGGCTCGTGATGGTGCTCGACAGTCCGTCGCCCACCGTCAAAATGCCAATGACCGCCGCAATGCCGATGATAATGCCCAGCATCGTCAAAAGGGCCCGCATCTTGTTGGCCTTCAATCCTTCCAGCGCTATGCGCAGATTTTCCATCAAACGCATTCCACGGCCTCCTCTCCCAGAATGCCGTCGCACATCGTCAGCACGCGCTGCGTTTCCATGGCAAGCTTCTGGTTGTGCGTAATGAGCACGATCGTCTTGCCCTGTTCCTGATTCAGCTTGTGGAACAGATCCATCACCAGCCGCCCGGTCTTGCTGTCCAGCGCGCCCGTCGGCTCGTCCGCCAGAATGATGGCCGGGTCGTTCGCCATGGCGCGCGCAATGGCCACGCGCTGCTTCTGTCCGCCGGAAAGCTCGTTCGGCTGGTGATACATCCGGTCGGTCATCTCCACCATGTCCAGCAGCTGCTTTGCCCGCTCCGTCCGCTTTTTCTGCGGCACCCCGGCATACAGCATCGGTAGCTCCACATTTCGCAGCGCGTTCGTCCGCCCGATCAGGTTAAAGTTCTGGAACACGAACCCGATCTTCTTATTGCGGATGGCCGACAGCTCGCTGTCGTCCGCCTCGCTGATGTCCACGCCGTCCAGTATATAGCTGCCCTCCGACGGCCGGTCCAATACGCCGATAAGATTCATCAGCGTCGACTTGCCCGAGCCCGACGCGCCTACGATCGACACGAACTCGCCCTCCCGCACGTCCAGATCAATGCCGTGCAGAATTTCCAGCTCGTTCTCCTGCCCTTCATAAAAGCGCTTGTAAATGCCGCGCATCCGGATCAGCTGCTTTTCCTCGCTCATCCCATCATCCCCATCATCGCTTCCATCTGCGCCGACATAGCCGTCAGCGTCTGCCCGATGAAGTCACGATAGCGGTCCGGCGCCTGTACCACGCGCATGCCCTCGTCCAGGCCATCGCCGGAAACGGCAATGTCCAGATCATTGTCCATGCCCGTTTCCACCGGCACCTCATGCAGCACATATTTCCCGCCGTCCAGCGTTTCCACCGTTATCACGCACGTCTGCCCGCTGCCGTTCGTATACACTGCCTCATACGGCACGACCAGCACGTTTGTTTCTTTCTGCAATACATAGTCCAGCTGCGCCTCCAATCCCACGCGCAGCCCGGTGTCCTTCGTGTCCACCGATACCTCCGCGTCAAACAGCGTGTCGCTGCCCGTCGCGTTCGTCACGCCGTAGGCGTTCTTCTGTGCCGTCGGCGCAATGCTCGTCAGCGTGCCGGCAAATTCCGCGTCGCCCGTCGCATCCGAACGGATGGACACCTTCTGTCCCTCCGCCAGTGTGCCGATGTCATATCCCTTCACCGTCGTTTCCACGACCAGATTGTCCAGATCCTCGATCACAAACAGCAACCCCGATCCGGAACTGCCCACCTTGGCATACACCGCCGTCACCGTGCCGCTGCAAGGCGCCGTGATCCTTGTATCCGAGAGCGTCTGCTCCAGCTGATGCAGCCCCTCCTGCGTCACCGCCGTGCTCGACCCGGCCTTTGCGCTCTGTACCGCGTTCGAGTAGCTCTGCAGCTGCCCGTCCACTGCCTTCTGCGTCGCCTCCAGATTCGTCACAGCCTTGTCATACGCATCCTTCGCCGTGTCCACCGCGTCGCGGTAGTCGTCCAGCGCGTCGTCCGCGCCCGTTTGTGCCGCGTCATACGCCGTCTTTGCCAGCTGATACGCATCCGCCGCTGTGTCCACCTGCTGCTCCAGCGCGCCGCACTGCGCCTCCGCCGCGTCATACGCGCTCTGCGCCTGCAAAGCCGCCGGCTGCAAAGCGTTCATGATCTGCGCATTCAGCGCTTCATATTCCGGCGAGCCTGCCTCCAGTGCCTTCAGCTCCTCCTGCGCCGTCGCCAGCGCATTGTTTGCCGTTGCCAGCTCTGCCGCCGCTGTATCCCGCGCCGCTTGTGCCGCATCCAGCGCGCTTTGTGCGCTGTCCAGCGCCGACCGCGCCTGATTGCGGGAGTTTTTCGCGCTCAAAAGCTGCGTATTCTCCCCCGCATCCAGCGACCGCTCATAGCGCTCCAGACCCGTCTGTGCCTTTTCATAGGCATCCTTCGCCGCGTCCACCTGTGCCTGCGCGGCAAGCAGGCTGCTGTTCAGCCCGTCGTCCAGCGTCTTTTTATAGCTGTTGTAGCTGTCCTGCGCGCTTTTCACCTGCGCGCTGCCGGCTGCCTGCGCCGTTTCCAGACTCGCCTTCTGCGTGTTGATCTGGTTTTCCACGTTCTCCGGGTCCAGCTCCGCCAGCAGATCGCCTTCGGCCACCACATCGCCGACCTCCACATGCACAGCCATCACCGGATATGCCAGGGAAGAATACACGCTCGTCGCGTTCGCGCTCTCTACCGTGCCCGTGCCCGAGATCGTGCTCTGCAGGTCCATCCGGCTCACCGTCGTCACGTCGCTCATGCGCAGCATCCCGCTGATCACCTTCCGCGCCATCATCTTCGGCACGATCAAAAGCGCCGCCGCCAACACTGCGACCACACCAAGGATGACCCAACGCTTTTTGATCTTTTTCTTCTTTTTTACCGTCTGCGTCTGTGCCATTTGCTTTTAGCCCCTTCACGCATCATTTTGTGTTCCCATTATAGCGGTGTATTGTGAATATTATGTAAATATTTCTCCACAAAAATCGTGAAAATCGCCAAAAATGACCTCCGGCCATGCGGCCGGAGGACCTGAACGTGTCAAAAAAGTGTTTTTGTCACACTCTCAAACGTGAACCGCTGCGCCATGTCCGCGTCTGAAAAGGCTTGCACCATGCTGCGCAGGATCTGTGCGCTTTCAGCGCATAAATCCCACTGCAAAGCTTCGTTCTGTATGCGTTCGTCTTGGCTGATCGCACTGCGCATAGCTTGTGCGCTTGGCGGCTCACGCAACTTACAGGGTGCAGCGTATTTTCTGCGACGTACATGCCGCCGAACATGATCCGTGTTTTCTTTGCGCCTGCGGGCGCGAACTCTGCAAGGCTTATTTACAGTCCAAGCTCCCCCGGCCGCCCGGCCGGGGGAGCTCAGCTTATGCTTTAAAGCTCGCAGTTATTGACTGTCCGCGGGAACGGCAGCACGTCGCGAATATTGCCCATGCCCGTCAAATACATCACGCAGCGCTCAAACCCAAGGCCAAAGCCCGCGTGCCGCGCCGAGCCGTACTTGCGCAGATCCAGATAGAAGCCATAGTCCTCCGGCTTCAGCCCCAGCTCGTTCATGCGCCCGAGCAGCGTGTCATAGTCGTCCTCACGCTGGCTGCCGCCAATGATCTCGCCAATGCCCGGCACGAGGCAGTCCATGGCCGCCACGGTCTTGCCGTCCGGATTCAGCTTCATATAAAACGCCTTGATCTCCTTCGGATAGTCCGTCACAAACACCGGGCGCTTGAAGATCTGCTCTGTCAAATACCGCTCATGCTCCGTCTGCAAATCGCAGCCCCAGAACACCTTATAGTCGAACTGGTCGTTGTGCTGCTCCAGCAGCTCCACAGCCTCCGTGTACGTCACATGGCCAAAGTCCGAATGCAGCACATGGTGCAGCCGGTCCAGCAGCCCCTTGTCCACGAACTGGTTGAGGAACGCCATCTCCGCCGGCGCGTTTTCCAGCGTGTAAGCGATGATATACTTCAGCATGTCCTCCGCCAGCTTCATATCATCTGCCAGATCGGCAAACGCGATCTCCGGCTCGATCATCCAGAACTCCGCCGCATGGCGCGTCGTGTTGGAGTTTTCCGCGCGGAACGTCGGTCCAAACGTGTAAATATCCCGGAACGCCATCGCAAATGTTTCGCCGTTCAGCTGACCCGATACCGTCAGATTCGCGGGCTTTCCAAAGAAGTCCTGCGCATAGTCGATTTTGCCGTCCTCCGTGCGCGGCGGATCGTTGAGATCCAGCGTCGTCACCTGGAACATTTCGCCCGCGCCCTCGCAGTCCGAGCCCGTAATGATCGGCGTGTGCACATACACGAACCCGCGCTCCTGGAAGAACTTGTGGATCGCGAACGCGATCACGCTCCGCACGCGGAACACCGCCTGGAACGTATTCGTCCGCGGCCGCAGATGCGTCACCGTGCGCAGATACTCCATGGAGTGCCGCTTCGGCTGGATCGGGAAGTCCGGCGTCGACGGACCTTCCACCGCCACAGCCGCCGCCTGCACCTCAAACGGCTGCTTTGCATCCGGCGTCAGCACCAGCGTGCCGGTCACAATGACCGCTGCGCCCGTGTTCAGCTTGGAGATCTCCGCAAAATTTTCCAGCTCCGCGCTGTAAACCACCTGCACCGGCGTAAAATACGTGCCGTCCGACAGTACAATAAACCCAAAATTCTTGCTGGCCCGCAGATTGCGCACCCAGCCGCCGATCTTCACTTCCTGACCGGCATAGTGTTCCGTGTCCTGAAACAGGGAACGAACAGGGATCAGCTGTTCCATAATTCTCAATATCCTCTTTTCAAACCGCCCCGCAGGGCGGATACTATGCGCCGCACCGTGCGCTCTGACAAAAGCGCCAAACTGTGCGATGCTTTCCATCCATGTTACAGCAGCAAAATGCCCGCATCCTGGCACGCCGTCCGCGTCGCCGTATCCCACAGGCTCGACTGCACCTCGCCAATGTGGCACGTGCCGATCATCAGCATACAAACGCGGCTCTGGCCAATGCCGCCGCCCATCGTCAGCGGCAGCTCGCCCGCCAGCAGCATTTTGTGGAACGGCAGCTCCCGCCGCTCCTCGCACCCGGCCAGCTTCAGCTGCCTTGCCATCGACTCCTCGTCCACACGAATGCCCATGGACGAAATTTCAAACGCGCATTCCAGCACCGGGTTCCAAACCAGAATATCGCCGTTCAGCGCCCAGTCGTCATAGTCCGGCGCGCGCCCGTCATGGGGCTTGCCCGACCGCAGCCTGCCGCCGATCTGCATCAAAAACACCGTGCCGTGCTCGCGCACAATGGCGTTCTCGCGCTCCTTCGGCGTCTTGTCCGGGAACATATCCTCCAGCTCCTGCGTGGTGATGAAGAATACCTCCCGTTCGATTTTCGTGTGCAGACACGGGAACGCCACGCCCAGCGCGTCGTTCGTTTCACACACCGCGCCCACGATGTCGCGCACCGTCCGCTTGAGATACTCCACCGTCCGGTCCTCGCGCGCAATGACCTTCTCCCAATCCCACTGGTCCACATACACCGAGTGCAGATTGTCCACGACCTCGTCGCGCCGAATGGCGTTCATGTCCGTCACAAGGCCCTTGCCCACATGAAACTCATACCGCTTCAGCGCCAGCCGCTTCCACTTTGCCAGCGAATGCACCACCTGCGCGTTCAGCCCCACATCCGGGATGTCAAAGCCAACCGGCCGCTCCACGCCGTTCAAATTGTCGTTCAGGCCGGAGTTCTGCTCCACAAACAGCGGCGCGGACACTCTGCGCAAATTCAGCGCATTGCAGAGATTGGTCTGAAAATTGCTTTTGATGAACTCGATGGCACGCTGCAGCTCATAAACGCTCAGCGGCGCTTTGTAGCCATCCGGAATCATGATCTTGCTCATGGCAGAGCTCCTTTGCGAAATAATAATGGATTATACAACATTTTTCCTATCGTTGCAAGATAGTGTTTCCGCATTTTCCAAAAAATGCGCACAAATTGCCGATCGGTGCGGCAGCACCGATACTGCTTCGGTGTATGCCGCAGCGTGGCCGTGCCTCCGGCGGATCTTGCCGGAATCGGCAGGCTTGCGCCCGTCACCGCTTTTTCCCCGGTGGTCGGACCACCGCAACCGTGCCTCCGGCGGCTGACTTTTTTCTGCCTTGCCAGAAAAAAGTCAGCAAAAAAGAGGCGCTTTAG
>CAKTXB010000020.1 GCA_934630555.1 uncultured Oscillospiraceae bacterium | reverse complement strand
GCGGGAAAGAAAGGGGGGCCGAGCCGCCCCCCTAGCAGGCACTGCCAGAATAAAATGCAAAAACCAAAGGTTTTGCACAAGCAAGGGGTACCGGGGCGAAGCCCCGTATAACCCCCGCGCAGCCTTTCAGACTGCAAAAAAACAAGGGGCCACGGGGCTCTGCCCCGTACCCCGCGCGCCCCGCCGGGCGCAAAAAAAGAGCGCGCCTTGCGGCGCGCAAAAAAAGCCGGGCGGCTTTTGCCGCCCGATCCTTACAAAACCTTCCTGCCTTCCACATACTTTGCGGCAATATTCCGCGCATCCGCCAGATACACCATCCGTTCCAGCCGGGCGCGCACGCCCAGCTCCTGCGGATGATCCAAATTCGCATCGTCCAGCACCACGGCGTCCGCCGCCCAGCCCTCAAAGAACGTGCCCACGCTCCCAAAGAACGCGCCGCCGCCCATCGTGGCCAGATAGAATGCCCGCTCAAATGACAGCGGCTTTACCTCCTGCTCCAGCAGCCGCCAGCGCAGCTTCGAGGCCTGTATGGCGTGCATCATGGCTTTCAGCAAGCTCTCGCCGCTGCCGCCCGCCACATCCGTAGCAAGGCCCACGTGCAAACCGCGCTCCAAAAACCGGTTCACCGGCGCAACGCCCGAGGCCAGATTCATATTTGACTCCGGCGAGTGCGCAAGGAACACCCCGTTTTTCAGCATCAGCCGCTGCTCGTCGTCGTTTGAGTGCACACAGTGTGCCATAATGCACTTGTGGTCGCCGCCGAACAGCCCGAACTGGTCGTACGCCTCGCCATAGAACTTCGCCCGCGGGCACAGCTCGCGCACCCAGTCGATCTCCGCCAGATTTTCCGACAGGTGGCTCTGCACCGGCAGGCTGTATTCCTCGCGCAGTGAATGCAGGGCATACAGCAGATCGTCCGTACACGATGGAATAAACCGCGGCGTCAAGATCGGCCGCGTGTGCCGCAGCCCCTTCGACTGTTCCAGCCAAGCCTTGGTGTCGCGCACTGACTGCCGCGTCGACAGCTCACAAATATAGTCCGGGCAGTGCCGGTTCATGTTCACCTTGCCCACATAGGTGCACAGCCCCAACGCGTCCAGCTTGCGCATCAGCAGCAGCGTCGCCGGCACGTGCACGGTCGCAAAAATGCACGCCCGCGTCGTGGTGCTGTGCAGCAGATGCTGCATAAACGATCCATACGCCCGCTCGGCGTATTCCAGTTCGCGGTACTTTGCTTCCTCCGGGAACGTATACGTGTTCAGCCATTCCAGCAGCTCCATGTCCATCCCGAGCCCGCGAAATGAAAACTGCGGCGCATGAACATGCAGATCGGTCATGCCCGGCACAATGAGCTTTTGTCCATAGTCGTGCAGCGGCAGCGCCGCGTATTTTTCCGGCAGCTGCCGGAACGTGCCGCGCACCACGCCGTTTTCAATGACAAGATACCCGTCTTCCAGGACCTCGATCGTATCCATGTCGCTGCTGAAGCACAGCTGCCCCTTCAAAACCAGATTTTCCACGCTGTTCCGACTCCTTTTTCCGTCCGCGCCGCGTTTCGGCACGTGTTTCGACGCTTTCTACAATTCAGCGCGGATTATTATACCATAAACTTATGCAAATTGCTACATCGCGTACTCGTCAATCTTCACGAATCACCCCGGTTTCATTTTGTACAATCTGTCAACCCGGCAAAAAAGCTAAATTTTTTTTAGTTTCGGACAGAACTTTGTCTACTTTTTCACACCTCAATCGGAATTTTTTTCAAAAAATCCATTGCATTATTCCCAAAAATCGAGTACACTGAGCGCATAGACTTGTTGACAAATTCCTGACGCACCGGTTTCGCCGCAAAAAGTTTGTCAGCATGGCCCCAAAAATTTTTAGGAGGAAACAACATGAAAAAGACGCTTGCATTGCTTCTGGCTGTCGTGATGCTGTTCGGCCTGGTTGCCTGTGCATCCTCGACCAACACACCCGCTGCCGAGACCCCGGCGGCTGACACGCAGACTCCCGCTGCCGAAACTCCGGCCGCTGATGACGCTGCCGCTGACGAACAGCCTGCACAGGCGGAAGTACCCGCTGATTTCAAGGTCGGCTTCATCACCCTGCATGATGAAAACTCCACCTATGACCTCAACTTTATCAACGCCGCCAAGGAAGCCTGTGAAGATCTGGGCGTGGAATACACTCTTATCACCAATGTTCCCGAAGGCCAGGAGTGCTATGACAAGGCTGCCGAGCTTGCTGACGCCGGCTGCAACATCATCTTTGCCGACTCCTTCGGTCATGAGGACTACATGATCCAGGCCGCCAAGGAATTCCCCGACGTGCAGTTCTGCCACTCCACCGGCACGAAGGCGCACACTGAGGGCCTTGCCAACTACCACAACGCGTTCGCCTCCATCTACGAAGGCCGTTACCTCGCCGGCATCGTTGCCGGTATGAAGCTCAACGAGATGATCGACGCCGGTGAATTCACCGCGGAAGAAGCCAAGATCGGCTACGTCGGCGCGTTTACCTATGCAGAAGTTATCTCCGGCTACACCTCCTTCTTCCTCGGCGCGCGCTCCGTTTGCCCGAGCGTGACCATGGAAGTCACCTTCACCGGTTCGTGGTACGACGAGACCGCTGAAAAGGAAGGCGCCCAGAAGCTCATCCAGAACGGCTGCAAGCTCATCAGCCAGCACGCTGACTCCATGGGTGCTCCGACCGCCTGCGAGACCGCCGGTGTTCCCGACGTTTCCTACAACGGCTCCACCATGGCCGCCTGCCCGAACACCTACCTTGTTTCTTCCCGTATTGACTGGGCTCCGTACTATAAGTACGCCATCACGGCCTGCATGAACGGCGAGCCCATCGACGCTGACTGGACCGGCACGCTGGCTACCGGCTCTGTCGTCCTGACTGAGCTCAACGAGAACGCTGTTGCCGCCGGCACGGCTGAGGCTGTTGAAGAAGCCACCAAGAAGCTCGAAAGCGGCGAACTGCACGTCTTTGACTGCTCCACCTTCACCGTGGAAGGTCAGACGCTCACCACCTCCATGGCTGACGTTGACACCGATGCTGACTACACGCCGGATACCGAGGCCATCGTGGACGGCTACTTCGCTGAATCCACCTTCCGCTCCGCTCCGTACTTCCAGCTGAACATCGACGGCATCACGCTGCTTGATCAGGCGTTCTAAACAAAGTTTACCCGATCGGGCTGCCTTCGGGCAGCCCGATTTCCTTATTTCCTGCATCCCCCCATTTCCCGATCGCCGAACGCACTTCGGCATTATATGCAAAAACTTTTAGATTACATAAAATTTTTTGTTCAACCTGATTTACTTTTTTACAGCTTTATGATAAACTTGCACTATCCAAATACCGGGGAGCGCCCCGCAAAGAAAGGATGACCGCCTTGGCAGCTGAATGCGCAGTCAGAATGGAGAATATCACAAAGCGGTTTGGCAAGGTCGTTGCAAATCACAACATCAACCTTGACCTCCACGAAGGCGAGATCCTGTCCCTGCTCGGTGAAAACGGCAGCGGCAAGACCACGCTCATGAATATGCTCTCCGGCATTTATTTCCCCGACGAGGGGCAGATCTACATCCACGGCGAACCGGTCACCATCGCCTCGCCCAAAGATGCGTTTGCCCATGGCATCGGCATGATCCACCAGCACTTCAAGCTCGTGGACCTGTTCACTGCCACGGAAAACATCGTCCTCGGTCTCGACGAGCCGGGCCGCCTCGATCTCGCCGCCGCCGGCAAAAAGGTCAAAGAGATCTGTGACCGCTACGGCTTCGACATCGACCCCAACCAGAAGATCTACGATATGTCCGTTTCCCAGAAGCAGACGGTCGAGATCGTCAAGGTGCTCTATCGCGGCGCCGACATCCTCATCCTCGACGAGCCCACCGCCGTCCTCACCCCGCAGGAAACGGACAAGCTGTTCCAGATCATGCGCAATATGAAAAATGACGGCAAGTCGCTCATCATCATCACGCACAAGCTGCATGAGGTCCTGTCCGTGTCCGACCGTGTCGCGGTCCTCCGCAAGGGCGAATACATCGGCGATGTCGCCACCAAAGACGCCGACCAGCAGTCGCTGACCGACATGATGGTCGGCCACACCGTCACCCTCAACATTGACCGCCCCGATCCCGTCAACGTCGAACCGCGCCTCGTCATCAAGGGCCTCAGCGCGGTGGACGAGCTTGGCGTCAAGCGGCTCGATAACGTCAGCTTCACCGTCAACGCCGGAGAAGTCCTCGGCATCGCCGGCATCGCCGGCAGCGGCCAGCGCGAGCTGCTTGAGTCCATCGCAGGCCTTTATCCCGTCACCGGCGGCTCCGTCACATTCTACCCGCCCGACGGCAGCCAGCCGAAAGAGCTCGTCGGCCTTGACCCCATGGACATCCGCAAAAGCGGCATTTCCATGTCCTTCGTGCCGGAAGACCGTCTCGGCATGGGCCTTGTCGGCTCCATGGGCATGACCGGCAACATGATGCTCCGCTCGTGGCGCAAAGGCAAAGGCGTGTTCGTCAACCGCAAGGACCCGGAATCCCTCGCCAACCAGATCTGGCAGGAGCTCGGCGTCGTCACGCCCAGCACGAACTTCCCCGTCCGCCGGATGTCCGGCGGCAACGTGCAGAAGGTGCTCGTCGGCCGTGAGATCGCCCAGTCGCCCGCCGTGCTCATGACGGCCTACGCCGTGCGCGGCCTGGACATCAATACATCCTATACCATTTATAACCTGCTCACCGAGCAGAAGATGAAGGGCGTCGCCGTCGTCTACGTCGGCGAAGACCTTGACGTTCTGCTGGAGCTGTGCGACCGCATCGTCGTTCTCTGCGGCGGCACGGTTTCCGGCGAAGTCGATGCGCGCACCACCGATCCGCGCCACATCGGCACGCTCATGACGCTCGTAGGAGGTGCAGCCAATGCGTAAGCAATCCCTGTTCCATATCGCCAAGCGCGACGCGCTGCCGTGGTATCAGGCCTTCGCCATCCGCGGCATCGCCATCATCCTGGCGCTCATCGTCTGCGCCATCGTCACAACGCTCCTCACCGGTGAGAATCCCATCAGCATCTACGGCACCATCTTCCACGGCGCGTTTGGCACCGCCCGCAAGAGCTGGGTCACGTTCCAGAACCTCGCTGTACTGCTCGGCATTTCGCTGGCCGTCACCCCTGCCTTTAAAATGCGCTTCTGGAACATCGGTGCCGAAGGCCAGGTGCTCATCGGCTGCCTCGCCACCACCGCCTGCATGATCTGCCTGGGCGATAAGCTCCCGCAGGGACTGCTCATCCTCGTCATGTTCGTCGCGGCCATCGCCGCCGGTGCGCTGTGGGGCTTCCTCCCCGCCTTCTTCAAAGCCCACTGGAACACGAACGAAACGCTCTTCACCCTCATGATGAACTACATCGCCACGCAGCTGGCCGCGTTTTTCATCATCGTCTGGGAAGTGCCCAAGGGTGCCGGCAAGATCGGCATCATCAACCAGAACACCGAAGCCGGCTGGCTGCCCAGCATTGGCGGGCAGAAATACCTGCTGGCCATTCTGGTCGTCGCCGTCATGACTGTCGCCATGTACATCTACCTGCGCTACAGCAAGCACGGCTATGAAATCGCCGTCGTCGGCGAAAGTCAGCGCACCGCAAGCTATGCGGGCATCAAGGTCGACCGGGTCATCGTCCGCACCATGGTGCTCTCCGGCGCGATCTGCGGCCTCATGGGTCTGCTCCTCACCGCCGGCATTGACCACACGCTCACCACCACCATCGTCGATGGCCGCGGCTTCACCGCCGTCATGGTGTCGTGGCTGGCCAAATTCAACCCCCTCGGCATGGTGTTCACCAGTCTGCTGCTCGTCGTGCTTGACCGCGGCGCCAGTGAAATTTCCAGTGCCTTCTCCCTGAACCACTCGTTCGCCGATATTCTTACCGGTATCATCCTGTTCTTCATCATCGGCTGCGAGTTCTTCCTCACCTATAAGATCAGCCTGCGTAAGAGCAAAAAGGAGGTGTGAGCCATGTTTGATTTTGCATCGTTTCTGCCCCGTGCGGTCATGCAGGGCATCCCGCTGCTGTATGGCAGCACCGGCGAGATCCTCACAGAAAAATCCGGCAACCTGAACCTGGGCATCCCGGGTGTCATGTACGTCGGCGGTATTTGCGGCGTCATCGGCGCGTTCTTCTATGAACAGGCCGTTCCCGCCGCCCAGATGAGCGCATGGCTCGCCATCGGCATCCCGCTGCTGTGCTCGCTGGCCGGCTCGCTGCTGATGGGCCTGCTCTACTGCCTGCTCGCCGTCACGCTCCGCGCCAACCAGAACGTTACGGGCCTCGCCCTCACCACGTTCGGCGTCGGCATCGGCAACTTCTTCGGAGGCTCGCTTATCAAGCTCACCGACAGCGAAGTGCCTTCCATCGCCCTTTCCGCGACCAGCGCCTATTTCAGCAAATCGCTTCCCTTTGCCGCAAACCTCGGCTGGTTCGGCCAGATCTTCCTGTCCTATGGCTTTTTGGCCTATCTGGCCATCATCATTGCGTTCATCGCGTCGTATTTCCTCAAGCGCACGCGCCCGGGCCTCTATCTGCGCGCGGTCGGTGAAAACGCCGCCACGGCTGACGCTGCCGGCATCAACATCACCAAGTACAAATACCTCGCCACCTGCATCGGCAGCATGATCGCCGGCCTCGGCGGCCTGTATTACGTCATGGACTATGCTTCCGGCGTCTGGTCGAACAACGCCTTTGGTGACCGCGGCTGGCTCGCCATCGCGCTCGTCATCTTCACCATCTGGCGTCCAAACGTCAGTGTTCTGGCCTCCATTCTCTTCGGCGGCTTCTACATCCTGTACCTCTACATCCCCACCGGCACCAATCTTGCCATCAAGGAGCTGTACAAGATGCTGCCCTACGTTGTCACGCTCGTCGTGCTCATCGTCGTATCCCTGCGCAAAAAGCGCGAGGATCAGCCGCCCCAGTCGCTTGGCCTGTCCTACTTCCGGGAAGAACGATAGAGATCCAAAAAGCGCGGCCCCCGGCTCACGCCGGAGGCCGCGCTTCCGCCTCTTGACAAATCCGTCCCACCGGATATAATAAAAGTAGGGTATCACAGCGAACGGTTGTGACCCTGAGAAGTTCTAAGTAAGTTTAGCTAAAAGCCAAAGAAGCCGTCACTTGCCAGAGTGGCGGTTTCTGCCTTTTATACGAATCGTTACCGTGTATCCAAAGATATGGAACGTGATCGTAATCGGCATCGACATCACCTCCCTTGCGGGAAGTGGTCACGAACCGCCGCCATTTGCGTGATACCCTACCGGGGGCTTTCGCCCTTGCCTATATTCTACCTTGTATGGCGAATTTTGTCAAATCCATTACATCTCAAAATCCACCGCAACTCGTGTTTCACGGATGGCCTTGCACAAACCGGACGCCGCCACGTGCCGTGGATCCTTTTTATACCGCTCCAGCGCCGCCAGGTCGTCAAAGTCTGCAATGAGGCACGCGTCATAGTTCGGCCCGCCCGCGCAGTCCACGCCGATCTGCATCGCCTTCAGCTCCGGAATGACCCCGTCCAGCGCCTGCAATGCGTTCAGAAATTCCTGCATTTCCGCTTCCTTGCCCGGCTGAAATTTCCAGGCCACAATGTGTCGGATCATATGCATACCCTCCAAAAATTTATCTGCACAGGAGTACTCCCATGGACTACAATATCAAACCCGGCCGCTGGCGCCATTTCAAGGGCGGCGAATACCGCGTCCTCTGCCTCGCCAAACATTCCGAAACGCAGGAAGACTTCGTTGTCTACCAGGCGCTCTATGGCGACCATGGCATCTGGGTGCGCCCGGCCCATATGTGGTGCGAGCCGGTCACGCGCAGCGGCAAAACGCAGCCGCGCTTTACCTACATTGGCGACTGATCTGCCACCCGCCACGCAAAATCCTCAAAAACCAGCCGCATCCCGATCCGCAGCCGCTCCGGCAGCAATGCCAGCGCTGTCTGGCTCTCCTCGCCCGACTCGCTGCGCAGCACGGCATAGTCGCCGTCAATGTCCACCACAATGCGTTCAAACCGCATAAACAGCCTCCTCAAAAGTTTTCGGAATTTTTATTTGCCCCCGCGCCATATTTTTGTTATAATAAGAAAAAACGCAGGGAGGCGTTCTTATGACAAATAAGGTCATTACCATCAGCCGTCAGTTCGGCAGCGGCGGGCGGACCATCGGTAAAGCCGTCGCGCAAAAGCTCGGCATTCCGTATTATGACAAAGAGCTGGTCGATAAAGTCGCCAAAGAAAGCGGCTTCTCGCACGAATTCATCGAAGAGATCGGTGAATACGCATCCGTCACCAGCAGCTTCCTGTTCAATATCGCTGTGTCCTCACATCCCATGGGCCTCATTGACACCATGTCTGTGTCCGACAAGCTCTATGTCTGCCAGACTAACGTCATCCGCGACCTGGCCGACCAAGGCCCTTGCGTCATCGTCGGCCGCTGCGCTGACTACATTCTTCGCGGCCGCCCCGAGGTGCTGGACATCTTCATTCATGCCGACTATGAGCACCGTGCCGCGCGCGTTCTCGAGCGCTATGGTGAAACGAACCAGCCCCTCAAAAAGCGCCTGCAGGAAAAAGACAGCAAGCGGAAGGTCTACTACAAGCACTACACCAACCAGAACTGGGGCGAGGCGCAGAACTATCATCTCTGCCTCAACAGCGGCCTCATCGGCGTCGACAAGTGCGTCAACATCATCTGCGATATTGCCGAAATGCCTTGACCGCATATTCTCTACAAAACTTTCCGGAGCAGCTTCCAAGCTGCTCCGTTTTTATGGACTTTCCGCTCCAAAAGTGCGTCGCTTCTCCATACGCGCGCCCCATGCTCCAGCGGCAGCTGCCCGCGCACGCGCAGTGCCTCCCGCATCACAGCAGCGCCCTCCCGTTCAGCACCGCCTCACAGAGCGTCTCGCCCGCATACCGCAGCTTCAGCGAGAAAAACGGCACGTTTTTCTGCATCAGCTCCAGAAAAATACGGTCGCCGGCCCATTGCTGCAGCTCCGGCAGCCGCGTCTTGTCCACCCATTCCAGCTGTCCTTCGCTGCAGTCGCGCAGCGTGCCGCAAAAGTCCGTCGCGTGAAACAGGTGCATATGCTCCGTTTCCCACCGGTCCGATACAAACGTGATAATGCCGCAATAGCGGTACTTGGTCAGCTCCAGCCCCGTTTCCTCGCGCACCTCGCGGCACACACAGTCCTCCGGGCTCTCGCCGTCCTCAAATTTACCGCCCACGCCGATCCACTTATCGCGGTTCTCGTCGCCGTCCTTTTTCACGCGGTGCAGCAGCAGATACCGCCCGCCGCGTTCCAAATAGCAAAGGCTCGTCTGCTTCATCCGCACTCCTCCAAATCTTGTTTTTGGCAGTATCCGTTGACAAGGGCGCGCATCGTTTTCCCGGGTTTAAACGGCCGCCTGACTTCGTTATCCTCATCGGCGGGCCGGTGCGTCCTGCGGGTATGTGTGCTCTTGTCAGCTGACGCTATTGTACCAGCTGCACGCGCAAAAGTAAACGCGCATTTTTTGTAACATCTCACCAAGAAGTCTTTATCATTTTTATGAACTTTTCCATTTCCCTTCCCTCAGGCGCTATGCTATAATATTCTGGAGCAGGAATCGGGCATTTCCCCATTTCTTGCCCCATCTTATCCGCGTCCGGCAATCCACTTCATGCCGCACGCGGCAACAAAAAAGGAGGTTTGCTTCATTCCGCCAACTCGCGGTGCGGTATTGTGGAGACATACCGTAATGCGTCCGCCAAGCCCGGCGGTCGTGAGAACGCGCCATGCAGAGGCAGCGCGTCCAGGGTTCAAATGTTATGGCAAAAGTTGTACTCAAAAACGTAAAGAAGATCTATCCCTTCGTCAGTGGAGAAGAAAAAAAGAAAAAGAAGAAAAAGGGTGAAGACGAAGCCCCGGCTGAAAACAAGGCCAACCTGCAGATCACGGATCAGGGCGTCGTCGCCGTACAGGACTTCAGTCTGGAAATTGCCGATAAGGAATTCATCGTTCTGGTCGGCCCGTCCGGCTGCGGCAAATCCACCACGCTCCGCATGATCGCGGGCCTGGAGGAGATCACCGAGGGCGACCTTTACATCGGCGACAAGCGCATGAACGACGTTGCCCCCAAAGACCGTGACATCGCCATGGTCTTCCAGAACTACGCCCTCTACCCCCACATGACGGTTTATGATAACATGGCGTTCTCCCTCAAGCTCAAAAAAACGCCCAAGGCGGAGATCGACCGCAAGGTCCGCGAAGCCGCCGAGATCCTCGACATCACCGATTACCTGAGCCGCAAGCCCAAGGCTCTGTCCGGCGGCCAGCGGCAGCGTGTGGCCATCGGCCGCGCCATCGTCCGCAACCCCAAGGTCTTCCTGATGGACGAACCGCTCTCCAACCTCGACGCCAAGCTCCGCAACCAGATGCGCGCCGAGATCATCAAGCTGCGTGAAAAAATCGACACCACATTCGTCTACGTTACCCACGACCAGGTCGAGGCCATGACTCTGGGTGACCGCATCGTCATCATGCGCGATGGCTTCATTCAGCAGATCGGCACGCCGCAGGAGGTGTTCAACCACCCGGCCAACCTCTTCGTCGCCGGCTTCATCGGCACGCCGCAGATGAACTTCTTTGACGCGCAGCTCACCAAAAAAGGCGGCCAGTATGTCGCCACCATCCTCGGCCATGACATTGTCCTGCCCGAAGACAAGCAGCAGGCGCTCAAAGACCGTACTGACGTTCCTGCACAGGTCACGGTCGGCGTCCGCCCGGTCCACATCCATCTCGCCGATGACGGCATCGCCGCCGAGATCGATGTATCCGAGCTCATGGGCTCAGAGCTCCACCTGCACGTGCGCTCCGGCGAACAGGACGTCGTCATCGTCGTGCCCACAACCGACATCGACGTCGACGCCATCCATGGCCGCCACAAGCAGGTCCACTACTCCTTCCGCCCCGAGCTCATGCACTTCTTCTGCAAAGACACCGAAAAGAACCTGTTTTAAGAAAGCACCCTCAAAGTGCCGCGCCCACCGGCGCGGCACTTTCCATCTGATAAAGCAATGGAGGACACCACCATGCCGCGTTACCTTCTCGCGCTCGATCAGGGCACGACCAGCAGCCGCGCCATTCTCTTTGATGACGCGCAGAACATCATCAGCGTCGCACAAAAGGAGCTGACGCAGTATTATCCCCAGTCCGGCTGGGTCGAGCACGACCCCATGGAGATCTACTCCACCATCTACGCTGTCATGATGGAGGTCATCACCCGCGCCGATATTGACGCGCATGACATCGCCGCCATCGGCATCACCAACCAGCGGGAAACCACCATCGTCTGGGATAAAACCACCGGCAAGCCCATTTACAACGCCATCGTCTGGCAGTGCCGCCGCACCGCCGACACGTGCGACCAGCTCGCCGCCCGCGGCCTCACGGAGTATATCCAAAAAACGACCGGCCTCGTGCCCGACGCCTACTTCTCCGCCACCAAGATCAAGTGGCTGCTCGACCACGTGCCCGGCGCGCGTGAAAAGGCCGCCAAGGGCGACCTCCTCTTCGGCACCGTCGACTCCTGGCTCGTCTGGAAGCTCACCGAGGGCCGCGTCCATGTCACCGACTACACCAACGCCTCCCGCACCATGCTCTACAACATCCACGACCTTTGCTGGGACAGCCGCCTCCTTGCGGCGCTGGACATCCCCGCCTCCATGCTCCCCACGGTCTGCGACAGTGCCCACATCTACGGCAGCTGCAATGTCCGCGGCGCGCAGATCCCCATTGCCGGCATTGCCGGCGACCAGCAGGCCGCCCTGTTCGGCCAGTGCTGCTTTGACGCCGGCGAGGCCAAAAATACCTATGGCACCGGCTGCTTTCTGCTCATGAACACCGGCGCACAGGCCATCTCCAGCCGCCACGGCCTCGTCACCACCATCGCCATCGGCCTGAACGGCAAAGTCCAGTACGCCCTCGAAGGCTCCGTGTTCGTTGCCGGCGCCGTCATCCAGTGGCTGCGCGATGAGCTGCGCTTCATCCGGGAGGCCCGCGACGCGGAGTATTTCGCCTCCAAGGTGCCCGATACCGGCGGCGTCTACCTTGTTCCGGCCTTCACCGGCCTCGGCGCGCCGCACTGGGATATGTACGCCCGCGGCACCCTCGTCGGCCTCACGCGCGGCACAAAGCCCGAGCACATCATCCGCGCCGCCGAGGAGTCCATCGCCTACCAGTCCATGGATCTCGTCGACGCCATGGAACGTGACTGCGGCAAGGCCCTGCGCGAGCTCAAGGTCGACGGCGGTGCCACGCGTGATGATTTCCTCCTGCAATTCCAGGCCGATGTCCTCGCCCGCCCCGTCCTGCGCCCCACCATCCGGGAAACCACGGCCCTCGGCGCAGCCTATCTCGCTGGCCTCGCGACCGGCGTCTGGAAAGACTGTGACGAGCTCCGCCGCCTCTGGCGCTGCGATACAGCCTTCCACCCCGCCATGCCCGAACCGCAGCGTCAAACCCTTGCCCGCGGCTGGCACAAAGCCGTCGGCCGCAGCCTCGACTGGGCCGAGCATGACTGACATCCTGCAAGCCGCGATCTTCGCGCCGCTTCCCTGAAGCGGCGCTTGCTTTTTTCCCCGCATTCCTGTAAAATAAACAGCAAGAAAGGGCGTGAACCTATGGAACAAACAGCCCCCGTGCTGGTCATCATGGCCGCCGGCATGGGCAGCCGCTTCGGCGGCCTCAAGCAGATCACCCCGGTCGACGCCGCGGGCGATTTCATCCTCGATTTTTCTCTCTATGACGCCTACCGCGCCGGCTTCCGCCGCGTAGCATTCATCATCAAGCCCGAAATGGAGCAGGACTTCCACGCCCTTGTCGGCGCGCACATCGCCCCGTTCTTTGACGTGCAGTACATCCACCAGACACTGGATGTTCTCCCCCAAGGCTTCACCCCGCCCGCCGGCCGCACCAGACCCTGGGGCACGGGCCACGCCGTCGCCTGCTGCCGTGGGCACATCCATGCACCGTTTGCCGTCATCAACTCTGATGACTTCTACGGCGCCGGTGCCTTCCATGCGCTCTACCAGTTCCTCACTACAACGACTGACCCGCACGAATACGGCATCGTCAGCTATCTGCTGCGCAATACCGTGTCTGACCATGGCACCGTTGCGCGCGGCGTCTGCACCGCGCAAAACGGCTATCTTGCCTCCATCCACGAGCGCACCAACATTGCAAAGCAGGGCCATGACGCCGTTTGCACCGATGAAGCTGGCCGTGAGCTTTTCCTTCCCGGTGACACGCCCGTGTCTATGAACTGCTGGGCCTTCCAACCGCAGCTGCTCGACTCTCTCTGGGCGCAGCTGCCGGACTTTTTGCAGACCTGCGTGCCGCAAGACCCTGAAAAAAGTGAATTTTTCCTTCCCGCTGCCGTCGATCACCAGATGCAGCGCGGCGAAGCGCGTGTGCGGATGCTCTCCTGTCGCGAAAAGTGGTACGGCGTCACCTACCGTGAAGACCTTCAAACCGTCTATGACGCGCTGGAAGCCATGAAAACCGCGGGGCACTACCCGCCCCAACTTTGGAATAAAACGGAGGACTGAACCATGCTCGATGTTGTAGCACTCGGCGAACTGCTCATTGACTTCACCTGTACCGCCACCGACGCGGACGGCTATCCCACCATGGCTGCGCACCCCGGCGGCGCACCGGCAAACTTTCTCGCCGCCCTTGCCAAATTCGGCGCAAAGGCCGGTATGATCGGCAAGGTCGGCGACGACACCTTCGGCCATCTGCTCTGCAGCACACTGGATCAGGCCGGCATCGACACCCGCGGCATGGTGCAGTCGGGCGATGTGTTCACCACCCTCGCCTTTGTCACGCTCGACGCCAGCGGCGACCGCGAATTTGCCTTTGGCCGCAAGCCGGGCGCTGATACCCAGCTGCGCTGGGATGAGGTCCGCCGCGATATTCTCGATGAGACCCGCGTGCTCCATTTCGGCACGCTCTCCCTCACCGATGAGCCTGCCCGCACCGCCACCCGCGAAGCCATTGCCTACGCCAAAGCCGCCGGTAAGCTCATCACCTACGACCCCAACCTCCGCAAGCCTCTCTGGCATGACCTGAACGACGCCAAGCGTGAGATCCTCTGGGGTCTGTCCGTCGCCGACGTCGTCAAGATCAGCGACGAAGAAGTCGACTTTCTCTGGAGCCTCACCCCGCAGCAGGGTGCGGAAAAGATCCTGAACGAAACCGGCGTCCAGCTCGTTTTCGTCACCTGCGGCAAAGACGGCTGCTGGTACCAAAGCCGCCAGGCCTCCGGCCACGCTGACAGCCTCGCCGGCGTCCACGTCGTCGATACCACCGGTGCAGGCGATATTTTTGGCGGCTCCGCCGTCTACCAGCTCCTGCAAACCGGCAAGGCCCCGCAGGACCTCACCGGTGACGAGCTGCAAGCCATCACCCGCTTCGCCTGCGTCAGCGCCGGCCTCTCCACCACCCGCCCGGGCGGTATCTCCAGTGTTCCGGAGAAGGATGTTGTCCTTGCCAATATGTAAGTTTTTTAAAGGCCCGCTGCCCCACAGCAGCGGGCCTTTTTCTGCCCTTGCAAGGCAGGTTCGTGCCCTCCGGCGGTTTTGCAATAGTCGGTGGGCTTGCGCCCGTCACCGCTTGTTCCCCGGTGGCCGCACCTGCGGTGCGAGGGCACCGCTTGTTCCCCGTTGGTCGGACCACCGCGACTGTGCCTCCGGCGGTTTTGCCGAAGTCGGCAGGTGGGCGCTTGCTCACCGTTTTTGCCTCAGTGTTTGCAACACTGCACCTGTGCCTCCGGCGGCCCATTCTTTTCTGCCTTGCCAGAAAAGAATGGGGAGAAAAGAGGCGCTTTAGGACGCGTGGACTTCTACCGCACTGCCACTACTGAAGCCCCCAAACCAGCAACTAGTTGCAAACGAACGTACTCTCCCAAAAGGAACTACCCCCTCCAAGCTCGCCAGAGCAACGCGCCAAATTTGCAAGTCGTTGCCTCAGAACAAGTGCCAACAATGCCCCCAGCTCAAAAACCAAGAACTCTTTCCCGTTTTCGCCGAAACTGCCGTCACTAAGAACCAACCCTCAAGCAAACACGGGCAACAGCGCAGCGCCTTGCCCCGCCGTAAAACGAAACAAATCCAGCTCGCGCCTCCGGCGCAATCGCACGGCAGTGCCATCATCGCGTTTTGCCGAACGCACCTGCAAGTTTCAGCCCCGGGGGATTAATCCAAAAAAGGGGGCGCGCACGCCCCCTTTATTGGCCGTCGGGGGATCGTCAAGGGGGCCCAT
>CAKTXB010000019.1 GCA_934630555.1 uncultured Oscillospiraceae bacterium | reverse complement strand
CCCATGGGAGGCTGTTTTTATGCTTGCAATCGAGCGGAAAAACGAAATTCTGAACAAACTGCGCACCGAGCAGCGCGTACTGGTCAGTGAGCTTGCCGCGCACTATAACGTGACGGAGGAAACCATCCGCCGTGATTTGGACAAGCTGGAAAAGGACGGCTATGCCACGAAAACGTATGGCGGCGCAATTTGGGGCAATATCACAAAATCTGACCTGTCGTTCACCATCCGCAACAAGACAAATGTGGAAGCCAAAAACGAGATCGCAGCGCTCCTGTCCACGCTTGTGGAGGATGGCGACCACCTGATGATCGATGACAGCTCTACTTCCCTGTTCGCTGTGCGCCGGCTGAAGGAAAAAAAGAACCTGACCGTTATCACGCACTCTGTGGAGCTGGTCATGGAGCTTTCCAGTATGGACGGCTGGACCATCCTCTCCACCGGCGGGCAGCTCAAGCCGGAATCGCTTTCCCTCATCGGAAACCGCCCGCTGGAGCTGCTGCGGGAATATCACGTAGACAAGGTCGTTCTCTCCTGCAAGGGTATTGATCGAACAGCCGGCATTACAGACTCCAATGAATATAATGCCCAGATCAAGGCGACCATGCTGCGCGCGGCCAAAAAACGCATTCTCATTCTGGACGGCACAAAGTTCGACAAGATCTCGTTTGTCAATGTCGCACCGCTCGATATGATCGATATTGTCGTCACCAACGCCAAGCCATCCAGAGCCTGGATGCAGCTGTTTGAGCAGAAGAACATTCAGGTCCTTTTCCCAGCCGAGGCAAAGTGATCTGCAAGCCAGAAGCCCCGGAGCATGTGCTCCGGGGCTTCTGAATAGCTTGTGTGATCTTATTTCAGCTTTGCTTTTTTCTGAAAGAAATACTCTTTTGTCAGCCCCGCTACTGTGCCGGACAGGGCGAATAGACCGACAAAGTTCGGAATAGCCATCAGGCCGTTGAACGTATCGGCAATATTCCATACAACATCAAGCTTTGCGACGGCGCCAATGACAATGACCACAATAAACGCCGCCTGATAGAACTTGGCAAATTTCAGGCCGAACAGATACTGCGCACAGCGGCTGCCATAGAGCGACCAGCCAAGCACCGTGGTGAAGGCAAAGAGCATCAGGGCGATGGCCACAAACACAGACGCGACCTTTGTACCAAAGATGGTGGCAAACGCGTTGGTGATCAGCTCGGAGTTTACGTACGTGCCAAACGGGATCTCCACACCGCTGCAAATAATGGTCAGCGCGGTGAGCGTGCAGATGACGATGGTATCGGCAAAGACCTCAAAGATACCATAAATACCCTGCTGCACGGCACTGGGCGTTTCCGCCGCCGCGTGCGCAATGGCCGCCGAGCCAAGTCCAGCTTCGTTGGAGAAGGCGCTGCGCCGTAAGCCCCAAACGATCGTCTGCTTCAGCGCAATACCCGCCGCCGCGCCGCCCAGCGCACCGGGGGTAAAGGCCGTGGCAAAGATCTTTTTAAACGCCGGGCCGATGTTTCCTGCATGGCCGAACACAACGATGAGTGCAAAGACAATATACAGCAGGCTCATGGCCGGAATCAGCTTTTCCGCAACCGCACCGATGCGCTTGATGCCGCCGAACAGGATCAGCGCTACAAGGCCTGCAATGAGCAATCCAAAAATAAGATTCAGCGTTGGGCGCTCTGCGGCGGCCGCCGGGTTGAACGCGTCAATGGCGTCATTCAGCGAACCGACAATGGAGTTGACCTGCGACATATTACCGATGCCAAAGCACGCAATCGCTGCAAACACACAGAACAGCGTGCCGATCCACTTCCAGCGCTTGCCAAGACCGTTTTTTATGTAATACATCGGACCGCCGACCCAGTCGCCCTTCGCGTCGCGCTCGCGGAAGCGGATGGACAGCGTCACCTCTGAGTACTTGATGATCATGCCGAGCAGCGCTGCCAGCCACAGCCAGAACACAGCGCCATAGCCGCCCAATGCAATGGCCTGTGATGTACCCACAATATTGCCGGTGCCAACTGTGGCGGCCAGCGCCGTGGTCACAGCCTGCAGCGGCGTAACAGCACCCTTGCCGGCTTCCTGCTTTTTGAACATTTGGCCCAGCGTGTTTTTCATCACAAAGCCAAACTTCGTGAACTGAATGCCGCGGTTGCGGATGGTCAGGTACAGTCCGCCGAGGATGGTGCACGGCAGAAAGATGTACAGCCACGCAACGGTGTTTAGGTCGCCTGTGAAGAAGTCGATGAATCTTTGCATACATTCCTTCCTTTCTTTTCGTAAATCAAAAGCTCTCTACGAATATCATATTACCATAAAGCCAGATATTGCGCAAGAAAAAAATACCATTTAAATGCAGAAAATGGGCGAGCCGCTTTGTGCGGTTCGCCCAAAAAACGCTTCGTCGATCAGTGTGCAAAATAGCGGGAAAGGAACTCCTGCGTCCGCGCCTGCTTCGGGTGGCTGAAAATTTCGTCCGGTGTCGAGTCCTCCAGAATGTAGCCGCCGTCCATAAAGATCACGCGATCCGATACATCGCGGGCAAAGCCCATCTCATGCGTCACAACGATCATGGTCAGTCCTGTCTTTGCCAGCGCCTTCATAACATCCAGCACCTCGCCGACCATTTCAGGGTCGAGCGCGGACGTCGGCTCGTCAAACAGCAGGATGTCCGGGTGCATGGAAAGCGACCGTGCAATGGCTACACGCTGCTTCTGTCCGCCGGACAGCTGCGACGGCCGCGCCCGCTGAAAGGCCGACATGCCGACCCGCGCCAGATAATCCTGCGCGATCTTCTCGGCCTCGGCACGGGAGCGCTTGAGCACCGTTGTCTGGGGGCTGACGCAGTTTTCCAGCGCCGTCATATTGTTGAACAGGTTGAACTGCTGGAACACCATGCCAACCCGTGCGCGGTACTGTGACAGGTTGACCCCCTTTTCAGCAATATCCTGCCCTTCAAATATAATGCGTCCGCCGGACGGCGTTTCCAGAAGGTTGATGCAGCGCAGCATGGTGCTTTTGCCCGAGCCGGAGGGGCCGATGACGCTGATCACATCGCCCTTGTTCACGGTAAAGTTGATGTCCTGCAGGACCTCATGCGTTCCAAAGCGCTTTTCCAGATGCTCCAGCCGCAGAATTTCTTCGCTCATACCGTTTCCTCCTTCTGACGCTTGATGTGGATCTCGGCGCTCGAATCAGAGCCGGAACCGCAGATCGTGTAGCTGTCGCTGCCTTCCAGCTTGCGTTCGAGCAGCCGCAGCAGCCGCGTCACCGTGAACGTCAGGATGAAGTACAGCACGCAGATGACGGCGTACGTCTGGAACGTCTGCAAATTGATGCGCTTGATCACGCCCGCCATGTAATAAAGCTCCGTCACACCGATGACATTCAGCACGGACGTATCCTTGATATTGATGACGAACTCATTGCTGATGGACGGCAGAATATTGCGCAGCACCTGTGGGATGATGACCTTCACCATGGACTGGCTGTGCGTCATGCCAACGGAATACGCGCCTTCCAACTGCCCCTTGTCCACGGAGATGATACCACCGCGAACGATCTCGGCCATATACGCGCCGGTGTTGATGGACACGATGAACAAGCCGGCCGGAATGAGCGGCAGCGTGCTGCCGTCATTCGCAAACGCAAAGCCCCAGTAGATGACCATGGCCTGCACCATCATCGGCGTGCCGCGAAAAACTTCAATGTAAATGGCAATGATGGCGTTAAGGATCTTGTGCAGCGCACGCAGCACAGGGTTCTTGCTCATCGGCGCGGTTCGCACGACGCCGGTCAAAAGACCGATCAGGAAGCCGGCGACCGTACCGACCAGTGCAATCAGCATCGTATATCCGACGCCGGAAAGCAGATAGCTGTAATACTGGCGGACGATCGCCAGAACTTCACTGATAAATTCCATGTTCTATCCCCTGATAATTCAAATTACTTCTTGATGATGATCACGAGGTTGCTGTTATAATAGCAGTGCGTGAAATCGACCTGTTCTTCCCGTTCGGCCGTGGGGCTCATACCGGCAATGATGGCGTCCACCGCACCGGTCTGCACAGCTGCGATCAGAGAATCCCACTCATAGGAGTAGACCTCCAGCGACATGCCGAGTTCGGCAGCAATGTACTTGGCAACGGCCACATCATAGCCGTAGGCGTACAGGTTGTCCTTGCCCTGAATGGGCACCGCGCCGTTGGCGTCAGTCGTCTGCGTCCAGTTGTACGGAGCATATGCGCATTCCATGGCGATCTTCAGCGTGCCGTTGGACGTGTCCGTGTTCGAGGACTGCAGCACCGGTGCTTCACCGGTTTCCGTGTCGGGGTCGGCGCTGAGGGAAACGATCTGCTCCATCAGAGCCTGACGGGTCTCCGCCGAAATGCTGTCAACGATCTCGTTGACCGTGGCGACCATGTCCGAGCCGGTCTTAAAGGCAACGGCAATGCCGGTTTCCTCATCGGTCGCGGTAAAGCCCGTGTCGTTGTTCACAAACGGCAGGAACGTCAGCGTGTCGTCCTTGTCCGTAACTTCAAAAGCGGTCGGCTCCTCTGCCACGTAGCCGTCGATCGCGCCAGACTTCAGAGCGTTGAGCAGGTCAGTAAAGTCAGCGTAGTCCTTCTTCGTGTTGCTGCTGTCCAGCTGGTCCAGCGCCTGCAGGTGGAACGTACCAGTCTGTGCACCAATGGTGGCATTCTTAATATCAGCAATGCTCTGTACGCTGGACAGATCCGTCTTCTGACGACCGCCGCAGGCGGTCAGCGCCGTGCAAAGCAGCGCAAGCACCAGAAGCAATGTAGCAATTCTCTTCATGTTCATTTCCTCCATTCAATTTTTACGGAACGTGGCAGGCCTCAAACAGCCTGTCATTTTTCTGATGGGCAACCAGCTGTCAACAATAGAAATGTACGCAACATCGCCCATTCTTTTCAGGCAAATCCAATTCGGTTTTGCCGACATAAATAAAACGGTCAAAGCAAAGTGCTTCGACCGTTTGAATGGACTTTATCTAGAATTGCCATTGCAAGACAAAATCGAATATAGCACTCCGCAAAGGTTTTGCGACAGCTACGGAAATATTCTTTCCGTATCCAACAAACATGTGCTCAAACACAGGCTCATTTCGGCGAAATTGCCTTTCCCCTGCCTTCCGTGACCTTTGAGGATCTCCAGCGGGTACTCATCGTTTTCGCGCCTCTATATCTTTTTGTTTGACTGCTTTATTTAATTGCCCCGATTATAACATGCCCACAGCAAAAATCAAGCCTTTTTTCTGCAAAAAATCACATTTGTTCACTTCTGCCAAAATCAGCCGTTAAATTAAAGTGCATTCATCATTCTGCACAATTCGGAGCAGTGATTTTTGTGCCATCTACTCAAGGCAAAAATTCGCTCGCCGTAGTTCTTGCCGAAAACAATAAAATTGTTTATAAAGAGACAAATATAATGCCAAAATCCACCCGTGCCCTTCCGGTCCTGATCCCACGACTTCCTGTGCATGAATACGATCTCGCAGACGCGCAAAAGAACAAAGCCCGCAATCTCGACGATTGCGGGCTTTCCTGTTCCTGGTGCGCGAGGCGGGACTTGAACCCGCACGTCCGGAGTGGACACTAGAACCTGAATCTAGCGAGTCTGCCAATTCCACCACTCGCGCATGCACTGTCTTGCGACTGCTGAAATATAGTAGCACGCGCGGGCAGAAATGTCAAGCAAAATCTGATCGTTTTTTACAAGAATATTTACGGCCGCACCAGCGCCGGATTCATGTAGTAGACGTTCTTCTCATCCAACTTCTGCCGCAGCAGCTCCAGGGCCTCACCAAAGCGCTGGAAGTGGACGATCTCGCGTTCCCGCAGGAACCTGATGACGTCATTCACATCCGCATCATCCGAAAGCCGCAGAATATTGTCATACGTCACGCGCGCTTTCTGCTCTGCTGCAAGGTCCTCCGTAAGATCGCAGATGGGGTCGCCCTTGACGCCGATACTCGCCGCCGACCACGGGAAACCGGGCGCCGCTGTGGGATAAACGCCCGCTGTATGGTCTACAAAGTACGCGTCAAAACCTGCCTGCCGGATCTGGTCATCCGTCAAGCTGCGCGTCAGCTGGTGCACGATCGTGCCCACCATCTCCAAATGCCCCAATTCCTCCACGCCGATGTCCGTTAAAAGCCCCTTCAGTTCTGGATACGGCATAGCATAGCGCTGGCTGAGATAGCGCAGCGATGCACCAAGTTCCCCGTCGGGACCGCCATACTGCGAAATGATCAGCGAAGCCAGCCGCGGGTTCGTATTTCTGATCTGGATTGGATATTGCAGCCGCTTTTCATACACAAACATAACTCAGCCCTCCTCCCGCATATCCCACGGCCACGGGCCGCGCAGCCACTGATAGCTGCCGGACGCCGCGCTCGTCAGCTGCACCAGATCATTTCCGGCCTGCTGATACTGCTGCACCGCTTCTTCATACAGCTCCGCGTACTGGTTATAAAGCGTCACGGCTTCGGTGTCGTTTGCATGTGTGTCCAGATACAGCCCCAGCTCGTTGAGCGCGAACCCCAGTGCCTGGATCTGCTCCAGAGCCGTCATGTTGGCAAACGGCCCGTTCTGCATTCCAAGATACGGCAGATCCAGCCCCTCAAACAGCGTGCCGCGCGCCAGTGCGTAGTCCAGCGCATATTTGTTCGCGCCGGTCTGCTGGAACGGCACGAACGGAACTGCCAGCGGTGCACAATTCGGCAGCTTGCCGTCGTGGTCGGCGCAGATGTAAGGCGTATCCGGCGTCTGTGCCGCGTCCGGCTGCGTGGCCGCGCGCTGCTGCGCCCTTTGCGTACATGAATTCAAATATAAAACTCCCTCCGAATGATATAGCGGGCAGGATGCTGCCCATTCACACTGTATGCAGCAGCCTGTCGAAGGGTGTAAAAAACACGGACGGCGTACAGACCGTCCGTGTTTTTTTCAGATTTCAAGTACACTGCCGCAGAACAGCAGCTGCGTACTGCCAAGCGCCGCGCCATAGCGCTCCATATTGTGCACGCACTTGCGGCGAATGCCGCTGGCATCGACTTCGTCTGTTGGGATGTGATAGATATAATTCTGCCGCGCGCATTCCAGCAGCAGCGCCCGCGTTTCCGGGTGTGAAAGATACTGCCCGTTCCAGAATGCTGCGTCTGCTGTCCTTCCCGCCAAGATCTCACGGTGGCGTTCCGCATCCGACGCAGCGTCTGCCGTGATGTACAGCGTCCTGCCGCCGCACGTGACCAGCAGCACCTGATGCGGCGTCATCAGATCCGCCGGAACCGGCGTGTGCGGCACGGCGGCGTATTCCACCCGGAACGCCTCTCCGGCCCGCCACACGCCGTCTGCGCCGTCCGGCAGCAGCACCGGCACATCGGGCCGCGCCGCGCGCAGACGGGCGACTCCATCCGCGTCATAGTGGTCCGGATGCGTGTGCGTAAAGCACACACCGCACAGTCGGTCATACGGCGGCTGCGCCGCGAGCAGTTTTGCAAGCTCCGTTTCCGAAAAGTGCGCAAACGGGGAAAATACCGCATTCGGTGCGTCCACCAGCAGCGCCGCGCCCTCTGCCTCAATGAGAAGTCCGCAGTTGCAGACCAGCCGTATCCTCATGCCAGCATCTCCAGAAATTCCTGCTCACTGAGCACAGGGATGCCCAGCTCGTTCGCCTTTTTCAGCTTGCTGCCCGCGTTTTCGCCGGCCACAACATAGCTTGTCTTTTTCGATACCGACGAAGCAGCCTTGCCGCCGAACCGTTCAATTTTCTCCGTCGCTTCCTCCCGGGTAAAAAGCGACAGCGCTCCTGTGAGCACAAATGTCAGCCCCGCAAAGCGCGTGTCCGTCACCGCGCGCCGGCTCTGGAAATTCACGCCCGCCGCGCGCAGCCGCTCGATCAGATCGCGCGACTGCGGGCTGTCAAACCATTCCCGGATGCTCTTTGCCGTGATCGCACCAACGTCCGGCACTGCTGTCAGCGCCTCTTCGCTGGCGGCCATGATGGCATCCAGCGACCCAAACGCCGCCGCCAGCGTTTTGGCTGCTTTTGTGCCCACCTGTCGGATGCCGAACGCACTGAGCAGGCGCGAAAGGTCGTTCTGCTTGCTGGCCTCAATGGCCTTTCGCAGATTCTCCGCCGATTTTTTGCCCTGTCCGGGCAGCGCCGCAAACGCTGCATAGTCCAGATGGTACAGATCCGCCGGATTTGCAAGCATTTTATGCTCGATCAAGGCTTCCACGATCGCGCTGCCAAGGCCGTCAATATCCATGGCATCGCGCGAGGCAAAGTGCGCCAGATTCCGCGCCAGCTGCGCCGGGCACTCCGCACCGGTGCAGCGCAGGGCCGCGCCGTCCGCATCGCGCACCACCGGCGCGCCGCACACCGGGCACGTGTCCGGCAGCATATACGGCTTCGTGCCCGCCGGGCGTTTGTCCAGCTCCACCCCGAGAATTTCGGGAATGATCTCCCCCGCCTTGCGGATCTTCACCGTGTCGCCGATGCGGATGTCCTTTTCTGTAATAAAGTCCTGATTGTGCAGTGTGGCGCTCGTCACCGTTGTGCCGGCCAGATATACCGGCGCAACGGTTGCCTTGGGCGTCAGCACGCCCGTGCGCCCCACCTGCACCACAATGTCCTCCACCACCGTTGATTTGACCTCCGGCGGATATTTGAACGCCGCCGCCCAGCGCGGGAATTTGGCCGTGCTGCCAAGGCGCGTGCGTCCGGCCAGACTGTTGAGCTTCATGACCGCGCCGTCAATGTCATAGGCCAGGTCGTAGCGCCCCGCGCCGATGGCCTCCACGGCCTGCACAGCCTCGTCCGCCGTTCGGCAGAGCGTATATGGGATGACCTTAAAACGCTTTTCGCGCAGATAGTCCAGCGTCTGCGTGTGCGTTTCAAACGTCAGCCCTTCGGCCAGCTGCAAATTGAACACCAGAATGTCCAGCCCGCGCGCCGCCGCGATCTTGGGATCGAGCTGCCGCAGCGAACCTGCCGCCGCATTGCGGGGATTGGCAAACAGCGGCTTTCCCGCCCGTTCGCGCGCATCGTTCAGCTGGTGGAACCGCGCCCGCGGCATGAACACCTCGCCGCGCACAATAAGCCGCACCGGCGCATTCTCAAGCACCCTGGGAATGGACGGTATGGTCTTGAGATTCTCCGTTACATCCTCACCCACCAGTCCATCGCCGCGCGTCGCGCCGCGCACGAACCGGCCGTTTTCATATTCCAGTGCCACGGAAAGGCCGTCCACCTTCGGCTCCACAGAGTAGACCGCGTCCAGCTCGTCCTCCTGCACGTGCGCGGCAAACTCGCGCAGCTCGTCAAACGAAAACACGTCCTGCAGACTTTCCAGCGGCACGGCGTGGCGCACCTTCTGAAACGCACTGATCGCTTCCCCGCCCACGCGCCGTGTGGGGCTGACGGACGACGCGTACTGCGGATACTGCGCCTCCAGCTGCTCCAGCTGCCGCAGCATCCGGTCATATTCAAAATCCGGAATGCTCGGGTCATCGAGCACGTAATAGCGATAGTTGTGCTCCTCCAGCTCGCGCGCGAGCTGCTCCATTTGTGCTTGGATGTCCATAGGTCTCACCTTTCTGTATTCGGTGTGCTAAAGTTTACATAACTATTCGGCACCGTTCCGACAATCACCGTTTCAGCCACTATGACGTCAGAATCGACATCCACGTCCTGCGCCCCGGCGGGCGTGACAACGGTCAGCGTCACGCGGATGTTCAGCTTCACGCGCTGCACCGTCTGGTTGATGCCGGACTGTTCAAATTCCGTGCAGAACGTCGCATCCGACGAACTGAGCGCCACCACGCGCACCGGCAGCCGCGCGCCGCGGCCCGCAAAATATTCCGGCAGCAGGATGTTCCCCAGCGGTACAGTCAGTTCCTGCGTGTCAATGTCCAGCATCCGGCGGCTGAGCAGATCCATGATCTCACTTTTCAGCAGATTCATTTCCGCCGTGTTGGTGCGCACCGCCGTGATGTTGCCGCTTACGTCCTTTTCCAGATACGTCATGCCGTCAAAGTCGATCACACCGCTGCGCAGCGCTTCGTTCACGGAATCAATGATCCAGTCGGAGGCCACGTTCACCACGCGGATACGCGCCGCCTCGCGGACATAGGGCGTGTAGCGAAAATACAGCAAAAACACCGCCGCCAGCAGCAGCGGCAGCAGCACCAGCAGCACGCGCCGCCGTCTGCGCCGGATCCGATCCATGCCGCCACCTCCCCGCCCTATTGTATGCGGGGGCGCGGCTGCAAATTATAGCTTTGTCATGTGCGCGCTGGCCGTGTTCGCCATCAGGCGCTTTGTTCCCACACCGTCAAACGCGATCTCCAACAGCGCGTCGCCGCCCATAGGCAGCACCGTGAGCACCATCCCGCGTCCAAACGCCTTGTGCTGCACCATGTCGCCCTTGGCAAACGTCACATTCGCCGTTTTTTTCCGGCTGCCCGTCAGCACCGAATAGTCGCGTGCGGCGCGCACAGGCCGCTGCGGATCCACGTAGCGTGCCTCCTCACCATACAGCGACGGCCGCGGGCGCTCATATGAGCCGGTGCTGCGGCGGTCTGGCAGACCGGCCGCGCTCTTGCGCTCCACACATTCTGCCGGAAGCTCGTCCAAAAATCGCGACGGCAGATTCACGCTGGTGCGGCCGTAGAGCATTCTCTGCCGCGCGTGGCTCAAACACAGCGTCTTTTTCGCCCGCGTGATGGCCACATAGCAGAGCCGCCGTTCTTCTTCCAGTTCGTCCGGGTCGCCCAGACAGCGCGATCCCGGGAACAGGCCTTCCTCCATGCCCACCAGGAACACGTGTTCAAATTCCAGCCCCTTCGCGCTGTGCATGGTCATCATGACCACCGCGTCCGCGTCCGCGTCATACTGCTCAATGTCCGTGTAGAGCGCGATCTCCTCCAAAAAGCCCGCCAGCGTGGGTACTTCCGTGTTTTCGGCATACTGCACGATGCTGGATTTCAGTTCCCGCACGTTCTCCGCGCGTGTGCGCGACTCCACATCGTCCTTCGCCTCCAGCATGGCAACATACCCTGTGCGGAGCATGACTTCTTCATAAAAATCCGGCAGACTGAGCGTTTCCAGCAGCGCGGCGCATTCCTCAATGAGGCTCGTAAACGCCGCCAGCTTGGCGCCGGCCTTCTCCAGACTCGGATAGTCCTTTGACCGCGACAGCACCTCATACAGCGGCAGCCCGGCCGCCTCCGCCTGCCGTTCCGCCATTTCCAGCGTTTTCGCGCCAATGCCGCGCGGCGGATTATTCACAATGCGCCGCAGGCGCAAATCGTCCGCACGGTTGTTGATGACGCACAGATACGCCAGCATATCCTTGACCTCGGCACGGTCAAAGAACCGCGTGCCGCCGATGATGCGATACGGAATGCCGCTGCGTTTGAACGCATATTCCACCGCGTTCGACTGCGCGTTCGTGCGGTACAAAACGGCGTAGTCGCGGAAATTCTGCCCGCGTGAGGACGCAATGATGCTGCTGGCCACATAGCTTGCCTCGTCCGCTTCGCTCAGCGCCTCGTACACGCGTATTTTATCGCCGCCCAGATTCTTCGTCCACAGCTTTTTGCCCTTGCGGCCCTTGTTGTTGGCAATGACCGCGTTGGCCGCGTCCAGAATGCGCTGCGTGGAACGGTAGTTCTGCTCCAGACGAATGACCTGCGCGCCGCGGTACTGCTTTTCAAACGACAGAATGTTTTCGATCGTCGCGCCGCGGAACTTGTAGATAGACTGGTCGTCGTCGCCGACCACGCAGATATTCTCATACCCGCCCGCCAGCAGCGACGAAAGCTGATATTGCAGCAGGTTCGTGTCCTGATACTCGTCAATGAGCACATAGCGGAACTTGCGCTGATAGGATCTGCGCACATCCTCAAACTGCTCCAAAAGCTCCACAGTCTTGAGAATAATATCGTCAAAGTCCAGCGCATTCGCCTCCAGCAGCCGCCGCTGATACTCCGCGTAGATCTGCGCGGTGCGCTCAATGCGCCAGTCGCCGGAAAATGCCGCCGTTTTTTCAAACTGCTCCGGGCTCTGCCGCTTATCCTTGGCCTTCCCGATCAGTGAGAGCACCATGCGCGGTGCAAACGCTTTTTCATCCAGCCCCATGTCGCGCACGATGTCCTTCACCACACGCTCTGAGTCGCTCGTGTCATAGATGGTGAACCGCCCCGTGTAGCCGCCCAGCCGCTCAATATCGCGCCGCAGAATACGGCAGCAGGCCGAGTGGAACGTCATGGCCCACACGTCCAGCGCATCGTCGCCCAGCATGGCCTGCAGGCGCGCCTTCAGTTCGTTCGCCGCTTTGTTCGTAAACGTGATGGCAATGATGCTCCACGGCGCGGCCGGCCGCAAAGCGCACAGCGCGTGCGCGCGCTGCATATCCTCCGCCCGGCGGCTGCGCAGATACGTTTCCAGAAATTCAACGTCGTCCTGCGTTATATAGTCCGGGATCTCCTCCGAATCCGACGCGCAGCCAAAGTCAATGAGGTTGGCAATGCGGTGGATGAGCACCGTCGTTTTGCCGCTGCCCGCGCCGGCAAGCAAAAGCAGCGGCCCCTCCGTTGTCAGGACCGCTTTTTGCTGCATATCGTTCAGTTTTGAAAACCGGCTGGCGATCACGGCCCGCCGTGCGGCAAGATACCGCTGTTCATAGCTGCTGTCCATAGTATCCCCTGTTCCGTCTTAATGCAGCTATTTTAATACATTTCGCATTTTTTGTCGAGGACTAAAAATTATTTCTCAAATTCGTCAGCGCTTTCTTTTCGATCCGGCTCACCTGCACCTGCGACACGCCGATGAGCTGCGCCACCTTCTCCTGTGTCAGCCCGCGGAAATAACGCAGGTCAATGACAAGCCGCTCCCGCCCCGAAAGCGTTTTCAGCGCCTCGTGCAGCGCCAAATGCTCCACAATGCGCTCCTCCATGCCGTCGGTGCACAGCACGTCCTCCAGCGTAAAGCCTTCTTCACCATAGCTGCGCTGGATGGACTCGGCTGCCGCCGTGGCTGTTTCGGCTGTGGCGATCTCCTCCGGTGTCAGGTCCAGCTGTGCCGCCAGCTCCGAAATGCCCGGCTCACGCCCCAGCTGCGCCGTCAGCTGCTGCCGCGCCAGCTTGATGGCCGCAGCACGCTCCTTCAGGCTCCGGCTGACCTTTACCGTGCCGTCGTCCCGCAAAAAGCGCCGGATCTCCCCCGCGATTTTGGGTACGGCATAGGTGGAAAACTGTGTTCCATATGCCGCGTCAAACCCGGCCACGGCCTTTAAAAAGCCCACACAGCCCAACTGGTACAGATCGTCCGGGTCAACGCCGCGCCCAAAATACCGCCGCGCCACCGACCAGATAAGCCCTGTATTTTCCTGCACCAGCTGCTCCGCAGCCGCCCGGTCGCCCGCCTGCGCCCGTGCAAGCAGCTGCTCCAGCGTGCCGCTCAATCCTGCTGACCCCGGCGGATGATACGGCGCTTCATATGCACGCTCGTGCCCTTGCCGGGCTTCGATGTCACGCGCAGGCTCGTCATAAAGCTCTCCATAATGGTAAAGCCCATGCCGCTGCGGTCCTCGCCGCCAGTGGTAAACATCGGCTGGCGCGCCTTTGCCACGTCCGCGATCCCACACCCCTTGTCCTTCACCACGATGTCCAGCACACTGTCCGGCAAAATGCGGCAGCGGATGGAGATCATACCGATCGTATCGCGATAGGCGTGCACGATGCAGTTCGTCACCGCCTCCGATACAGCGGTCTTAATGTCGCCCAGCTCGTCCAGCGTCGGGTCAAGCTGTGCGGCAAAGCACGCTACCACGGCGCGTGCCAGCCCTTCGTTTGCCGACCGGCTGGGAAACTCGATGCTCAACATATTTTCAGTTTTCATATTGCAGACTCCTTTCTTCAATGGCCACGATCTGTTCCATTCCGGACGCGCGCAGCACCTTCATCGGCTGTGCCGGCACATCGCGCAAAATGACCTTGCCCCCGATCTCCCGCATCCGCCGCAGTGCGGAGATGACCACGGCAATACCGCTGGAGTCCATAAAGTTCACCGCGCGATAATCCAGAATGCAGCACGTCGGCAGATACAGGTCGATCTTGTTCCCGACCACGCGCATGATCTCCCGTGCGCTGTGGTGGTCGATCTCTCCGCACAGCGCAATGGTCAGCTGTTTATCCTGCAAATAGCTTGTCAGGTTCATATGTATTCCTCCCGGACGAAAAATGGACACGCATACGGCTGTATGCGTGTCCATTATAGATTTCGCCTCTGAATTTTCCTGTCGAACCGGCGGCAGGGCTTATTTTTTCAGCCGCTTCTCACTGTCCTCCAGCTGCGCCAGCAGTGCCTTGGCCTTGGCCAGCTTCTCGCGCTGATCGTTCACGACCTTTTCCGGCGCTTTGGAAACAAAGCTCTCGTTTGCGAGCTTGCCTTCCAGCATGGCGATCTGTTTCAGGCAGTTTTCTTTTTCCTTTGCAATGCGCGCCAGCTCCTTTTCCGCGTCAATGAGCTGATCCAGCGGGATATAGAGCTTCGCGTCCGCCGTCACAACGCAGAGCATGTCCTCATGCCCCGCGGGGTCGGCGTCACACAAAATGACCTCGTCCGCATAGGCAAGCCGGCGGATAAAGCCCTCACCCTGCCGGAAGTAATCATTCTTGGCCGACACCACATACAGCGCCGCCTTGCGCGACGGCGGAACATTCATCTCCGCGCGGCGTGCCCGGATGGCAGAAATGGCATTCTTCACCGTTTCCAGTGCCGCCTCGTCGGCCTCAAAATCCAGCTCGTCATGCCACACCGGCCACGCGGCGCGGATCAAAAAGTCGCCCTCGTGCGGAATGGCCTGCCAGATCTCTTCCGTGATGAACGGCATATACGGATGCAGCAGCCGCAGGAACTGGTCGAGCACATACACCAGCACCTGCTGCGCCGTGTGCTTGCTTTCCTCGGTGCCGTCATACAGCCGCGCCTTCGTCAGCTCAATATACCAGTCGCAGTACGTATCCCAGATAAAGTCGTAAATTTTGGCCGAGGCCACGCCCAGCTCATACGAATCCATGTTGTCCGTGACCTCGCGGATGAGCGTGTTGAGCTTCGACAGTACCCACTTGTCCTCGATCTCGAGCTTGTCCAGCGCCGGCAGCCCCGGCTCGTCCACGCTCAGGTTCATGAGCACGTAGCGGCTGGCGTTCCAGATCTTGTTGGCAAAGTTGCGCATGGCCTCGCACTTTTCCACATAAAAACGCATATCGTTGCCGGGCGAGTTGCCGGTGATGAGATTGAAGCGCAGCGCGTCCGCGCCATAAGTGTCGGCCATTTCCAGCGGGTCAATGCCGTTGCCAAGGGATTTTGACATTTTGCGGCCCTTGTCGTCGCGCACCAGACCATGGATGAATACCGTCTTGAACGGCTCCTGCTTCATCTGCTCCATGCCGGAGAAGATCATGCGCGCCACCCAGAAGAAGATGATGTCATAACCCGTCACCATGTCGGTCGTCGGATACCAGTACTTAAGGTCTGCCGACTCCTTGTCGGGCCAGCCCAGCGTGGAGAACGGCCACAGCGCGGAGGAGAACCAGGTGTCCAGCACGTCCTCATCGCGCGTGAGCTTCGTGCAGCCGCACTTTTCGCACTTTGTCGGGTCCTCACGCGACACATTGATGTGCCCGCAGTCGGCGCAGTACCACGCCGGGATCTGGTGGCCCCACCACAGCTGGCGCGAAATGCACCAGTCATGGAC
>CAKTXB010000018.1 GCA_934630555.1 uncultured Oscillospiraceae bacterium | reverse complement strand
TGTCGCTGCGTTCGGCCGAGTCGGTGCTGAACCATCTTGACCCGGAAAAATATAATATTTTTCCCGTTGGCATCACGCAGGACGGCGACTGGGTGCTCTTCGGCGGCAAAGACTACGGCATGCTGCCCGCCGGCACGTGGCAGGACTGCCCGGAGAACCGCCGCGCCGCCATCTCGCCCGTCCACGGACAGGGGCTTTTGAGCTTTGAAAATGACTGCGTCGTGCGCGAGCGCATTGATGTCGTGTTCCCCGTGCTGCACGGCGAAAACGGCGAAGACGGCTCTGTGCAGGGCCTGCTCCAGATCGCGGGCATTCCCTATGTCGGCCCGCACGTCGCCGCCTCGGCCGCGTGTATGGATAAGACCATCACCAAGCTCATCGCCGGTCACGCCGGTATCCGTCAGGCCCGCTGGCAGCTCGTCACGGCCTCCGATATGCAGCACAGCGCCGACGCCGTTATGGACGTCGTAGAGCGCTCGCTCGACTATCCCGTGTTCGTCAAGCCCGCCGGCACCGGCTCGTCCGTCGGCGTTGCCAAGGCAGCGGACCGCGCGGCCCTGCATACCGCGCTCGAGCAGGCCCTGCGCTACGATCAAAAGGTCCTCGTTGAAGAGTTCATCGACGGCCGTGAGATCGAGGTCGCCGTCCTCGGCAACGAGACCCCCGTGGCCTCCGTCTGCGGCGAGATCGACTCCGGCGCGGAGTTCTATGACTACGACGCCAAATACATCCTCGACTGTGCCAAGCTCTACATCCCGGCCCGTCTGGACGAAGCCGTGGCCGAGCAGGTGCGTGAGCAGGCCATCCGCGTCTATCAGGCCATGGGCTGCCAGGGCCTCTCCCGTGTCGATTTCTTCGTCACCCGCAGCGGCAATGAGGTCGTCTTTAATGAGATCAACACCTTCCCGGGCTTCACGTCCATCTCCATGTACCCAAAGCTGTTTGAGGCCAGCGGCATTCCCTATGCCGCGCTGCTCGACCAGCTCATCGGCCTCGCGCTGGAGCACTGATATGGAGCAGAACGCCGTCATCTCCATTGCCGGCACACAGCAGTTCGGCATGGACGAGCCGGAAACCATTGAGCTGGTCACCCAGGGTCATTACCACTATGAGCCGGGCTTTGCCGAAATTTCCTACGTGGAAACGCAGATGACCGGCCTCGAGGGCACGCTCACCACATTCACCATTGAAGGGAACGTCGTCACCCTCACGCGCACCGGCCCGGTCCGCTCCGAAATGCGCTTTGCGCTCGGCCAGCCGCACGACTCACTTTACGACACCGGCTTCGCCGCCCTGCTTCTGCGCGTGTGCGCCACGCGCCTGACCGTTCTGCTCAACGAGCGCGGCGGCATTTTTGACCTTGATTACGACATCGAGATCGAGCATACCGCCTGCGGCACGAACCGCTATCACATCGAAGTCCGCAAAACCACCCCCGGATCATAAAGCAGGGCCGCTGCCAAAAAGCAGCGGCCCTGAAACCGTTCCGCCCCCAAATTTCCAAAGGGCTGGCACAGGCTCAAGCGTCCTGCGCCAGCCTTTTCTGTACGGGAAGGCGGATGAACGGCAGCTCATCCGCCCCATCCGCCCGCAAAGCACATACCGCAAGGTTTTCACTTGCAGCCCGCACGCGATTGTGATAGGATAAAAGAAAAAACAGGAGGAAACCGTATGAAGCAGCCTCATATCTGCCTGGATGAAACGCTGGGCATCGACTATGCCATTCTGCCCGGCGACCCGGCCCGGCTCGACCGCATCGCGGCCCATCTTGAAAATGTGCGGGAGCTGGCCTATAACCGCGAGTTCCGCAGCCTGTGCGGCACCTACCGCGGCGTACGCGTTCTGGCCCTGTCCACCGGCATCGGCGGCAGCTCTGCCGGTATCGCCGTGGAGGAGCTCCACAACATCGGCGTCAAGGCCATGATCCGCATCGGCTCGTGCGGCGCGCTGCAAAAGGGGATCGCTCTGGGCGACCTGATCCTCGTCTGCGGCGCAGTCCGTGATGACGGCGCGTCCAAGGCCTATGTCGACGTCCGCTACCCGGCCGTGGCCGACCCGGTGCTGCTGCAATGCTGCATGGAAAGCGCCAAAGACCTCGGCTGCCGCAGCCATGTCGGCCTGGCCCACAGTCATGAGAGCTTCTACCACGATGAAAACGAGCAGGAGAGCGCTTACTGGTCCTCCAAAGGCGTTCTGGGCGCGGATATGGAAACGGCAGCGTTGTTCACCATCGGCCGCCTGCGCGGCGTCCATACCGCCTCCATCCTCAATAACGTCGTCGTCTACGGCGAAGACACCGCTGACGCCATCGGCGGCTACGTCGATGGTGAAGATGCTGCCGCCCGCGGTGAGCGCGACGAGATCCGCGTCGCGCTGGAAGCCCTCTATCGCTTTGATGACCGGGAGGAAGCGACATGAAACAACTCCTTTGGATCGACTGCTGCATCCGCGGGGAAGCCTCCCGCACCCGCCAGCTCAGTCAGGCCTTTCTTGATGCCCTCCCCGCGCAATACGCTGTAACGCATCTGGACCTCATGCAGCTCCGCCCGCAGTACTTTTTTGGCGACTATTTTCAGCAGCGCGAAACGCTGCTGGCAGAGCACGACCTTTCCCACCCGCGCTTCGGCCTCGCGCACCAGTTTGCGGACACCGACCATGTGCTCATCTCTGCCCCATTCTGGGATCTGGCTTTCCCGGCGCTGCTCAAGGTCTATATCGAACAGATCTCCGTGGACGGCATCACCTTTGCCTCCACAGCTGATGGTCTCAAGGGCCTGTGTAAGGCCAGCCGGATGATCTACCTCACCACCCGCGGCGGCTTCTATACCGACGACCCCATGGAGATGGGCAGCCGCTACCTCGAAGCATTGAGCCGATTCTTCGGTATCCCAAAATACGACTGCATTGCCGCCGACGGCATGGATGTGGCAGGCTTCGACAGCGCCGCCTCTCTCCAGGCCGCCATGCAAAAGGCAACCGCCCTCGCAAAAACCCTATAAACGGCCCATAATATTCCGTAAAATCATGCCAAAAACACAAAAAAACCGCGCCGATACGGAGTATCGGCGCGGTTTTTTGCAGTCAGATCGACTTCACACAGTCCTTCAAAATGGCAATGAACCGATCCCGGTCCACGTCTAAAACGACCGTCGCGTTTTTGCGGTCAAATTGCTTGTCGCTGTAAACGTCTGTCACAGTCTTGCCCAGCGTCAGCGTGCTGCGTGTTTCCACGACCACACCGGCCTCTTCGCCCCGGAACAGTTCCGGGTGCGCCAGATACAGCACCGGGCAGGAATCATGCATGGCAATGCCCTCCAGCCCAAACTGCTGCACATAGCGCCAGGCGCATTGCAGGCAGTCACGGACGAACACGCCAGCCGGCGTGCCGGTAGCGGCCAGCTCTTCCCAGTCCTCCGGGCGGAGCAGCGCCTTCATCGTGACGTCCAGCCCGCACATGACCACGTGCACGCCGGAATCAAACACCATTTTGGCCGCCTCCGGGTCAACATAAATGTTGAATTCCGCTGCCGGCGTCACATTGCCGCCCACGGCAGCACCGCCCATAATGTTCACAGAATGCAGCAATTCCGGAAGATCCGGGTACTTTGTGAATGCGATCGCAATGTTTGTCAGCGGTCCAATGGCAACGAGCCGCAGCTCGTGCGGATACTTCTGCGCAGCGGCATACAGCGCATCCCAGGCTGTTTCCGGGCGGAACACAGCGTTTTGCGGAATGGGCAGTTCTACATCGCCCAAGCCGTTTTTGCCATGGAAATACGCGCCCGTGCGCAGCGTGCGCTGCAATGGCTGCGCCGCGCCGCGATAGACAGGGTAATTCGTGCCCATCAGCCCGTTCATGCGATGCGCGTTCTGATACGTGTTTTCCAGTGTGGCGTTTCCGGCTACCGTGGAGATCGCCAGCAGCTTCAGCTGCGGCAGCGCATGCGCAGCCATGATGGCAATAGCGTCGTCTACGCCGACGTCACAGTCGATCCAGACAGGATAGGCGTTCATTTCGTTCCCTCCCCATAAAAACGCATGGCATCCACCAGCAGGTCGGCAAAGGCCTTACGGTCAACATTCAAAATACACGTCGCGTTCGGCGCGTGGCCGGTCGAACCGAGCCGGTCGCCGACCGTTGCGCCGCGGCAGTATTCGCCCTCAGTCTCCACCTGTACGTACATGCGCTGCATCGTGAATACCTCGGGGTGCAGCAGCGCCATCACGGCGCACGGGTCGTGCATCGGCGCACCGTCGTAACCGAGTTTTTTATGGAAAATATAGAAAAATTCCAGCCACTGGGCCACAATATCTGCAACCGGATTGCCAATGGCGGCGATACGCTGGAAATCCTCCGGCAAGATCAGCGCCTTTTCCGTCACATCCAGACCGGCCATGAGGATCGGCACGCCGGACTGGAACACGATCTGCGCGGCCTCAGGATCAACGAGGATGTTGAACTCCGCCGCAGGCGTCCAGTTTCCGTAGGCAATGCCGCCGCCCATGAGGGAAACGCGCTCGATCTTCTTTTTGAGTTCCGGATAGGCCAGCAGCAGCGCTGCGGTATTTGTCAGCGGGCCGGTGGAGATGATGGTGACAGGCTCTGTGCTCTCGCGCAGTACCTTGGCCATGAGCTCACAGGCGCTGAGCTCCGAGATGGGCATGGTGGGCTCAGGCAGGGGAGGACCGTCCAGCCCGGATTCGCCGTGAACCGACGGCGCGTTCATGGGCGGCTCAATGAGCGGCCGCGGGCGGCCCTGCGCAATGGGCGCGTCAATGCCCAGCAGCGTGCATACGCGCTGCGCGTTATAGGTGGTTTTTTGAATAGTCTGATTGCCGGCGACGGATGTAACAGCCCGGATGTCCATGCGCCCACTGGCGCGTGCCAGCGTCCAGGCAATAGCGTCGTCATGGCCGGGGTCGCCGTCCAAAATGACGGGAATGCGTTTTTGCTCGTTCATGATCCCTCCAAAAAATCCGGCGGTTAAGCTGCCATACAGGATTTTTCCGCGTACAGCAGGATCGCCTCTTTTGAAAATCAGGCTGCCTGCTCTAAGCAGGCAGCCTGAAACGGTACGGTTATTTTGCTGCCTTGGCCGCCGCCTTTTTGAGGCTGGCGGTATTGCGCCGTTTGCCGTTCCTGCGCTGCGCCAGCGCGAAGATGAGCAGACCGATGATGGTCACGGCGTAGGGGATGGGAGAGGCGAGGTTCGAGTCGAGGCCGCGCGCGGAGAACTTGATGCCAAGCGCCTGCGCAAAGCCGAACACGAGCGCCGAGAGCATACCGCCCAGGCATTCGCCCGCGCCCATGGCCTGTGCAGCCAGTGCGATAAAGCCGCGGCCCGCGACCATATCCTGCGACCAGCCCTGCGCATAGGACATTGACATGAATGCGCCGCCAAAGCCTGCCATGAGGCCGGAGTACGCAATGGCAATATACTTGATCTTGATCACAGACACACCGACGGACGAGGCCGCGTTGGGGTTTTCGCCCACCGCGCGGATGTTGAGGCCGAGGCTCGTCTTATACAGCAGGATGGACGTGACGAGGCACAGCAAGAACGCCAGATACGTAAGCAGGCTGTGGCCCGACAGCACGCTCCCCAGGAACGGGATCTTGTTGATGAGCGGAATGGTAATGTTCGGAATGGTCAGCTGCGAAGTGATGAGACCTGTGGTGGAGGCCATGGCCTTGCCCTCAGTCAGGTTTGTGATGACCTTGCAGAGGAACAGCGTACCGCCCGATCCCATCATGTTGACCGCGATACCGGCCATAGTGATGTTCGTCTTGAGCTGGAACGCGAAGAAGCCCATCAAGAGCGCCAGCAGCGTACCGACCAGCACGGCAGCGATCAGGCCCCAAAGCCAGCTGGCAGTGTAGTAGCTGACAAGCGAACCGGCCAGTGCGGCAAACATCATGGTGCCTTCCAGACCGATGTTGCAGAAACCGGCTTTTTCCACGACGATGGCGCCGAGCGTCGCAAACAGGATCGGCGCGGAGATGCGGATGATGGAGAAGAAGAACTCCGGCGTCAGCAGCATTTTCAGAAAATCAAGCATTTGCGGCGCCTCCCTTCACGCTTTCAGCCTTGCGGGCCAATTCCTCCTGTGCGGACTTGACGACGAGCCTCTGACGGTACTTTGACAGGAACTGCTCGGCCGAGAAGAACAGGAAGATAACGCCCTGAATGATGTCAATGAGCTGTGCAGGCACGCCGGCATACGTCGCCATCAGGTCGCAGCCCTTGGTGAGATAGGCCATAAAGAACGCAGCCAGCGGTACATAGTAGGGATTGTTGCCGGCCAGAATGGCGATGGTCACGCCTGTCCAGCCATAGCCCGGAAGGGCTTTCCAGTTGAAGTTTGTGTAGCGGCCCAGCATTTCAATGCCGCCGCCAATGCCGGCGAGGAAGCCGCCAAGCACTTGGCTGAGCACGATGATCGTGCCGACCTTCATGCCGGAATACTGCGAAAAGGCCTGGTTGATACCGATCATACGGATGGCATAGCCCCAACGGGTGCGGTACATGAACAGGCCGCAGAGAACGACGACCACAATACCGATCACAAAGCCCCAAGAGAGCTTCGAGCCGTTATCGACCAGCGGCGCGATGTTGGACGAGGAGAGGAAATCGTACGACTGGATCTGGCCCTTGGATTTATCGGCCAGGTATGTATTCATCAGGAACTTGATGATATACATGACAATGTAGTTGAGCATCAGCGAACAGACCATTTCGCTGACGTTCAGCTTGGTTTTAAGCAGCGCCGGGATGAGCATGAGCACCGCCGTGACAATGCCGCCGCACAGCACCGCAATGATGGGGTGCAAGCCGGCCGCCATGGGCACATAGATAGCTATGAGTGCAGTGACGAATGCACCAAGCATGATGCCGCCCTCTGCGCCCAGGTTAAACTGGTTGGCGGAGAACATGACGCACACGGCAAGACCCGTGAAAATAATGGGGATCATCGTGGCCAACACGTCGGTCAGGCGTTTAAACTCAAAGGTGATGCTGCCGTTTTTGCCCAGCCGGAACAGCGGGCCAACGAGCATCTGGCGCAGCGCTTCGCCTGTGGAGGCGAGCTTTTCACTCGCGGAGTCGCCCTTAGCACTGATAAAGATCAGGACCGTTGCCACCAGAAGTGCGATGACAATGGCGAGCAGCGTGCGCAGCAGAGAAAAAAGAAGCTGTCGTTTTTTAGTCATGACATACCCTCCGGATCTCAGCCTCGTCCTGCTCGCGCAGGCCGAGCATATATTCGCCCATGACATCGTCAGTCAGGGTAGAAGTGTCTTCAAAATAGGCGGCGATCTTGCCATTGTGCATGACGATCAGACTGTCAGACAGCTCCATGACCTCATTGAGGTCAGCAGAGATGAGCAGCACGGCAATGCCTGCCCGGCAGAGCTCCACGAGCTTTTTGCGGATGAACTCCGTGGCGCCAACGTCAATGCCGCGTGTGGGCTGGTCGGCAATGATGAGCACGGGGTCGCTCGAGAACTCGCGCGCCACAACGACCTTCTGGATGTTGCCGCCGGAGAGCATACCGACCTGCTGCTTGCGGGATTTGCACAGCACGGTGAATTCCTCGATCAGGCGGTCCGTTTCTGCATGGATGGCGTTCATATTGAACAGAGGCCCATGTTGGAAGCGCTTGGCGCCGCTGCGGTCGGAGAGAATGTTCTCCTCAATGGACGCCGTGGAGGCAATGCCGTAGAGCATACGGTCCTCCGGCACAAGCGACACGCCGAGCTCGCGGATCTTTTGCTGCGGCTGGCCGAGAATGCTTACACCGTTGACCTCCGCCGTACCGGAATCGGGCCGGTTGAAGTTGAACAGCATATCGACCAGCTCTTTCTGGCCGTTGCCCTCCACGCCCGCGATGCCGAGGATCTCACCCTTGCGGACGTCAAACGACACCTTGTCGAGCATTTTCTTGTTCCACTCGTTCGTGTATTCCAAATCGCGCACGTGCAGTACGGTGTCAGTGGGTTGGGCCTTGTCCTTTTGCAGGCTGAGCACCACATCACGGCCAACCATGAGGCGTGAAATTTCTTCCTTCGTGACATCCTTCGTGTTGTACACGCCCATACTGCGGCCATTGCGCATAATGGTCAGCCGGTCCGTGATCTCCATGATCTCGTTGAGCTTGTGCGAGATGAACACGATGGTGTAGCCCTGCTCCTTGAGGTGGATGAGCTCACGGAACAGCTCGGCCGTTTCCTGTGTGGTGAGCACAGCGGTCGGTTCGTCCAGAATGAGGATCTTTGCACCGCGTACAAGCGCCTTGAGGATCTCGACTTTTTGCTTCATGCCGACCGGAATGTCTACGACCTTGGCCTCCGGCTCGACGTGCAGGTTGTATTTTTCAGAGTATTCGCGCGTGATCTCAATGGCTTTCTGCTCATCAATGAACATGCCTTTTTTGGGCACCATGCCCAGCACCATGTTTTCCGCAACGCTGAGGCTGGGAACGAGCATGAAATGCTGGTGCACCATGCCGATGCCTTTGGAAATAGCGGCGGACGGCGAGGAGAGCGTGACCTTTTCTCCGTGCACAAGGATCTCACCGCTGGTGGGCTGCTCAAGCCCAAAGAGCATTTTCATCAGCGTGGATTTGCCGGCGCCGTTTTCACCCATAAGCGCGTGGATCTCACCACGGCGCAGACAGAAGTCAACGCCCTGGTTTGCTGCGACGCCGTTGGGGTAGACCTTGGTGATCGCCTTCATCTGAACGACATAGTCTTCGTTCTGGCGCACGGCGGTGTTTACGTCTGGCATAGCCTGTAACCTCCCATTGACTTTTTCTCCCTTTATTATAACGGGGATGGGCGCAAATTGAAAGAGTTTTTGTAACAAAAAACGTTTTCAATTTGTGCCGGAAAATGAAAAGGAGGCGGCTCAAAGAGCCGCCTCCTCGGATAAGCTCGAATGACTTCTTCGCTTATATGCGGGGAATGCTTACGGACGAACCGCCTCGCGCAGCTGCGCAGCCAGATCTGCGCCGCCTTCGGCCAGAGCGGAGTCGACCTTGATCTCACCGTTCATAACCTTCTCCTGCGCTTCCAGAACAGCAGCCTGGGTCTCGGCAGAAGCAATATTTGCAAAATTCTTGTCAGTCACGATGCCGACGCCGCCCTCAGCAAGGCCAAGGTTGACTTCCTGGCCCCAATAGGTGCGGCCGGCGTCCATCTCGTCAAACAGCCAGACGAGGGAGTTGCCAACGTTCTTCAGACCGGAGGTCAGCGTGATCGCAGCGAGGTCGGAAGAGAACGTCAGCTCCTGGTCGGAGTCAACGCCGATGAACCAGGCCTTGCCGGTTTCCAGAGCAGCTTCCGCAGCGCCGTTACCAGCGTTGCCGGCGACGCCCCAGATGATGTCGCACTTGTTGTCGTTGATCATGGACAGGCCATACTCCTTGGCAATGGCGGTGTCAACATAGTCGTTGGTGTAGCGGGTATCGACCTTGATGTCGGGGTTCACAGACTGTGCACCCTCGATGAAGCCGATGAGGAAGTCATTGATGACCGGGGAGTCAACGCCGCCGACAAAACCGACAACTGCGTCTTCGTTGATGTGCTCCACCTTGGTATCGACCGTCATGAGCGCGGCATAAACGCCGATGAGATAGCCCATGTCGTTCTGCTTGTAGGAGATATTGACAACATTGGAGTTTGCCCCGACATAGGTAGTATCGTCGTAGATGACGTACTTCTGGTCAGGATATGCGGTGGCAACTTCCTTCAGGTAGTCAGGCATCTGATACGTGCCGCAGACGATGACGTCATATTCGCCGGACTCGGAAACTTCATACAGCGTGGACAACCACTTCGGCTGATCTTCTTCCGTGCCGCCCATCTCGATGGTGGTCAGCGTGATACGGCCAGCCGCTTCGAGTTCTTCCAGACCCGCTTCGCAGGAGTCAAAGAAGGACTTGTCGCCCAAGTTGCCGTTGACGAGGTTGCAGACATTGTAAACCTTGCCTTCCGCGGCAGGGGCTTCGTCCGCAGCGGTGTCGTCAGCCGCCGGGGTATCAGCATCAGCAGCCGGGGTCTGTGCTGCCGGGGTTTTGGTTGCGGGCGTGTCGGTGTTGGACGTGGATGCACAGGCAACCAGGCCCAGAACCATCACGAGCGCGAGAAGAAGAGCAATAATCTTTTTCATTTTGGTTCCTCCATTTTAATTTTTTGCAGGAAACTATGCTTTTTCAAGCATAGCTTCATTTTACGCGCATTGTGTGAGGTTGTCAATATTTTTTGAATAACTATTTTTTGCACTGCCAAAAAATTTTTGGACAATTCGCACAAAGCGGTGAGAGGATCTGCATTCCACAGCACATGGACTTGACGCGCGCGGCGCGGCGGGGTAAGATAAATAAAAGGGGGTAAAAGAATGGCTGAATTCCGAATTCCGAAGATCGAGCTGCATCTGCATCTGGACGGCGCAGTGCCGCCGGAGCTGCTGTGGCAGATGGCACACGAACAGGGCGTAGCGCTGCCGTGTGATACGTTGGAAGCATTTCAAAAATGGCTTGTCGCAACGGCGGACTGCCGGGATGTGAACACCTATCTGGAACGCTTTGAGCTGCCGCTGCAGATCATGCAGGATGCGGCAAGCCTGACGCGCATCACAGCGGCGGTGCTGGATGTACTGGCATCGCAGGAACATATTTACGACGAAGTACGCTTCGCACCACAGCTGCACACACGGCGCGGCCTGACGCAGGCACAGGTGGTGGAGGCCGTGCTGGAAGGACGCCGGCAGGCGCTGCAGGCCCATCCGGGCTATGGCTGCGGCATCTTGCTGTGCGCCATGTCCATCGGCCCGGAAACGGCAAATATGGCGGAAAACCTGCAAACGGTGCGTGTAGCAAAAGACTATTTGGAGCGCGGTGTCGTTGGTCTGGATCTGGCCGGTGCGGAGGGCATTGTGCCGCTGCGGAATTTTCATCCGGTGTTTGATCTGGCGAGGCAGCTGGGCGTGCCGTTCACGTGCCATGCTGGCGACTCGCAGGGACCGGACACGGTGCGTGACGCGCTGGACTTTGGCGCAAAGCGCATCGGACACGGACATCATATCATGGATGCCCCGTCGCTGTGGCCGCGTGCGATCGACGGCGGTGTGACGCTGGAGATCTGCCCGACAAGCAATATTCAATGTAAAACGCAGCCGTCCTATGCCGCGCATCCGGCAAAGCGGCTGCTGGACGCAGGCTTCCGCGTGACCATCAATACGGACAATATGACGCTGGCTGCGACAACACTGGATGACGAGTACCGGCACTGCGTGGAGGAAATGGGCTTTACGCCGCACGATCTGGTGCAGATGGACCTCTATGCCGCCGAGGCAGCTTTCCTGACGCAAGCCGAGCGGGAAGCTCTGACCCGGAAAATCAAAGCGTATCTGTAAGACAAAAATAACGCCCCCGATGGCCGCTGACCATCGGGGGCGTTTTCTTTTACAGGATGCTGATCTGGCAGGTGCGCATGGCGTTCAGGGCAATTTCGTGGCTTTGCGGCGTGACGCCGGCACAGCAGGCGGAGTCGACCGTGATGGAAACCTCCGGCAGCGCGCCCTTGAGCATCATGACGTTTGTAATGACACAGATGTCGGTGCAGATGCCGATGAACACAACGGACTTAAGGTCGGGCAGGGAGGCAAGATATTTGATGAGCGCCGGGCTGCCAAAGCCCGGCTTTTTAAACACAGGGCTGTCCGCCGCGTCAAGCGTTGCTTCCAGCTGCCAGCCGGGCGTGCCCTGAATGCAGTGCGGCACGGGGAGCTTGCGGCCCTCCTGTGTGGAGAGATAGTCTTCTGTGTGCGTGTCCAAAGTGAACACCACCGTGTCGCCTGCGGCGCGGGCTTGGGCAATGCGCGCGCGCACCCGCGGCACGATAGCCTGCGCCTCGGGTGTGCCGAGGGCGCCGGAGATAAAATCATTCTGCATATCAATGACAGCCAGTATGTTCATGGTGGAAACCTCCTGCAAACAGTTTTGCTTTTTTCATAAGGCAGCACCGCACAAAGGCGTCTGTGCGCTTCGGCGGATCGTTTCCGTCGATCCTGCTCTGTTCAGATCTTGGCCTGACGAAAGCTCTCCCGCCGGAGCTGCTTGCCGAATCGTGTGGCGTTGCCATAAGTATAGCACACCTTGGCGCTGTCTGCACATTTTTCTTGACAAATGGGCTCTAACGCACTATACTGTGGAAAATTCATAAAAATATTTATATAAAATTTTAAATCGAATGGAGGGAGAGCGTGGCGTTTAAAGACACGGTACTGCGGCTGTACCGCAAGCTGCGGCTGGACAGTTATCGCCGTATTTTCGGTGCAGTGCGGGAGCGGAGCGGCAGCTTGAGCGCGACAGAAGCGTTTTCCGCAGACGTGATCCATCTGCTGGGGCGGCCAACGCTGACGCAGTTTGCCGCGTGCATTGGCATTTCACAGCCGAACGCAACGTATAAGGTCAACAATCTGGTGCAGAAGGGCTATATCAAAAAGTGTGTTCCGGAAAACGACCGCCGCGAGGTACGGCTGGAAACGGGAGAAAAATTCGACGCATATTTCCAGCAAGACTCCCAGCCGCTCCAGCGTGCCATTGCAGCACTGCATACGCAGTATACGCCCGAGGAGATCGCATTAGCGGGCAGCGTGATCAATACGCTGCTTAAAAACATGGAACAGGAGGAACAATATGACGGATCTGTTTGAAAAATGCAACAAAGCCATGCTGGCTGATGAAATTCGTGCAGCGGGCATTTATCCATATTTCCACGCGCTGGAATCGAAGCAGGATACCGAGGTCATCATGGAGGGCAAGCGGCGCATCATGCTGGGCTCGAATAACTATCTGGGCCTGACGACCGACCCGGAGATCATTGAGGCCGGTGTGCAGGCCTATGTGGAGCTTGGCTCGGGCTGCTCCGGCTCGCGCTTTCTCAACGGCACGCTGAAGCTGCATTTGCAGCTGGAACAGGAGCTGGCGGAATTTCTGCACAAGGACGCGGTGATGACGTTCTCCACGGGCTTTCAGTCGAACCTGGGCATTCTGAGCGCCATTGTTGGGCAGAAGGACTATGTCATCATGGACCGCGAGAACCACGCGAGCCTGTATGACGGCTGCCGGCTGTCGTATGGGCAGATGCTGCGCTTCCGGCACAACGACATGGCGGATCTTGAAAAGAAGCTGCAAAAGGTGCCGGAAAACTACGGCTGCCTGATCGTGACAGACGGCGTGTTCTCCATGGGCGGCGACATAGCGAACCTGCCGGAGATCTGCCGGCTGGCGAAGCAGTATGGCGCGCGCGTGATGGTGGATGATGCACATGGCCTTGGCGTGCTTGGCGACGGTGGCCGCGGCACGGCCAGCTACTATGGACTGGAGGATGAGGTCGATATTTATATGGGCACGTTTTCTAAGTCGCTGGCGTCGCTGGGCGGCTATATGGCGGCGTCCAGCCGCGTGGTGGACTATGTGCGCCACACGTCGCGGCCCTTTATTTTCTCCGCGTCCATTCCGCCGGCAAACTGTGCTGCGGCACTGGCTGCGCTGCGCAAGCTGCGCGCGCATCCGGAACTGGTGATGCAGCTGCAGGAAAACGCACTGTTCATGCGCGGACTGCTGCGGGAGCGGAACATTAAAATGCGGCCGTCGAACGGCGACATCATTCCCATTATCCCGATCTACACGTATGAGCCAGTGCCGACGCTGGAGATCGCAAAGGAGCTGTATGAAAACGGCGTGTATGTGAACAGTTCTCTGCCGCCGGCGGCGGCACCGCACGAGTGCCTGCTGCGCACGAGCCTGATGGCGACGCATACGCACGCGCTCATTGAAGAAGCGGTCGGCGTAATTGCCGATGTGTTGGGGAGGCGTGCAGTATGAGCAGACCTGTTTGCCTGATCACAGGCGGGACCTCCGGCATTGGCAAGTGCACGGCGGAGGCTATGAAGCAGGCGGGCTATACCGTCTATGAACTCAGCCGCCGGGAACAGGGCGTAGAGGGCTTTTTCCACATCCCGACCGATGTGACGGACGAGGCCGCTGTACAGCGCGCGGTGAACGAGGTCCTGACGCATGAGGACGGCATCGACGTGGTCATCAACAATGCGGGCTTTGGTATTTCCGGCGCGGTGGAGTTTACAGACACGGAGGCAGCCAAGCGGCAGTTTGATGTGAATTTCTTTGGTATGGTGCGCGTAAATCACGCGGTGCTGCCCATTTTGCGCAAGCAGGGGAAGGGGCGCATCGTGAATCTCAGCTCCGTGGCAGGTTCGGTGCCCATCCCATTCCAGACGTATTATTCGGCGTCCAAGGCGGCGATCAACTCCTATACCATGGCGCTTGCCAACGAAGTAAGGCCATTTGGCGTGACGGTGTGCGCGGTGCAGCCGGGGGATATTCGTACAGGCTTTACCGCCGCGCGGCAGAAAACGCAAATTGGCGATGATATTTACGGCGGACGCATCAGCCGCAGCGTAGCCGGCATGGAACGCGATGAGCAGAACGGGATGCAGCCTGAGGCAGCGGGCCGGTTCATTGCGCGCGTGGCCATGAAAACGGGCCGCAAGCCCATCTATACGATCGGATTTGCGTATAAGCTGGCGTGCTTCCTGGTGTGGCTGCTGCCGAAGACGGCGCTCAACTGGCTGGTTGGGAAAATCTACGCAAAATAAGCGTTTTAGCCGGGCGGTACAGGACTGTGCCGCCCGGTTTTTGCTGCTTGATTTTATATGTTGCACAAAAATGCTACACATAAACTAGCTAAAACGCTGAAAATTTGCCGAAGGATAAAATTTGATTGCTCAGTTGGTGTGAAATGGTGTAGAATATGGACACGGGAAATGGAAACGTTTCCAATTTCAAAAACCAACAGGAGGAAAAACCATGAAAAAGCTGATCGCATTGCTGCTGGCCGTTGTGATGGTGCTGGGCCTTGTTGCCTGCTCTTCCAACACGACGCCGGCCACGACTGATACCCCCGCATCCACCGACACCGAAACGCCCGCGACGAATGACGCGGCTGAAACGCCGGCAGCCGAGCAAGAAAAACCCGCTGCAGCGGGCTCCGTGTACTACCTGAACTTCAAGCCCGAGGCAGACGAAGCCTGGCAGAAGCTCGCCGCGGATTACACCGCCGAAACCGGTGTGCCCGTGAAGGTCGTCACCGCTGCTTCCGGCACATATGACACGACACTGGCCGCTGAGCTGGACAAGAGCTCCGCGCCGACACTGTTCCAGTGCGGCAACCAGGGCGCTATCAACACCTACGGCGACTATTGCTATCCCCTCGACGGCACGGCCATCATGGACCAGATGACCACCGACTCCTTCAACCTCAAGGACGAGGACGGCAACACCCTGTCCATCGGCTACTGCTACGAGGCGTTCGGCATCATCGTCAACAAGGCGCTGCTGAAGCAGGCCGGCTATGAGCTGAGCGACATCACGAACTTTGAATCCCTGAAGAAGGTCGCTGACGACATCCACGCCCGCGCTGCCGAGCTGGGCTTTGACGCCTTCTCATCCGCCGGTCTGGACGGATCTTCGAGCTGGCGCTTCTCCGGTCATCTTGCCAACATGCCGCTGTTCTATCAGTTCCGCGACGACGGCGTGACCGCGCAGCCCGCCACCATCACCGATGCTTATCTTGACAACTTCAAGAACATCTGGGATCTGTACATCACCGACTCCGCCACCACCGGCGCTGCTCTGGCGACCGCTACCGGCGATGAGTCCGAGGCGGAATTCGGCGAGGGCAAGGCTGTGTTCTACCAGAACGGCAGCTGGGAGTACTCTGCACTGACCAAGGATAAGTTCTCCCTGAATCCCGACGACCTGGCGATGATCCCCATCTACTGCGGCGTGGACGGCGAAGAGAAGGCCGGCCTGTGCGCAGGCACCGAGAACTGCTGGGC
>CAKTXB010000017.1 GCA_934630555.1 uncultured Oscillospiraceae bacterium | reverse complement strand
TTGTGTACTGCGTGCCGACGCAGATCGTATTTGGTGAGCGCAGTTTGGAAAAGCTGCCGGAGCTTTTGAAGCAGCGGAACGTGGAGCGGGTGCTGGTCGTATGCGGCGGGCACAGCGCGAAAAAGAGCGGACTGCTGGACCGCGTGGACGCGCTTTTGAAGCAGGCGGGCGTGACGTTTGACACGCTGGCGGGCGTGCAGCCGAACCCGCGCTTGTCGCTGGCGCGCGAAGGCGTGCGCAGGGCGCTGGCGCTGGACGCGCAGCTCATCCTCGCGGTGGGCGGCGGCAGCGTGATCGACACCGCCAAGGCCGTGGCGCACGGCGCGGCGGACCCGGATGTGGACATCTGGGCGTATTGGTCGAAGCAGGCGGAGGTGAAAAAGACGCTGCCGGTGGGCGCGATCCTGACCATTCCGGCGGCGGGGAGCGAAACGAGCGACTCGGCGGTGCTGACGAACGACGAGCTTGGCCTCAAGCGCGGGCTGAACACGCAGCTGAACCGGCCGGCGTTTGCGATCTTAGACCCGGCGCTGGCGGCGACGCTGCCGCAGCACCAGGTGGCGTGCGGCGTGACGGATATTATGATGCACACGCTGGACCGCTATTTTAACCCGGTGTGCGACAACGAAACGACGGACGCCATTGCCGAGGCGCTTTTGCGCGTGGTGATAAAAAACGGCGTTTTGGTATGGCGCGATGCGCAGGATGTGCACGCGATGAGCGAGATCATGTGGTGCGGCAGCCTGTCGCACAACGGCCTGACGGGGCTTGGCGGGCAGAAGGATTTTGCCGTGCATCAGCTGGGCCACGCGGTGAGCGAGAAGTTTGACGTTTATCACGGCGACAGCCTGTCGTGCGTGTGGGGCAGCTGGGCGCGGTATGTGCTGCCGACGGATCCGGCGCGGTTCGCGCAGTATGCGCGGAACGTGTGGGGCGTGCAGGAAGCGGAGGATGAAGCGGCCGCGCGGCTGGGCATTGAAAAGACGGAGGCGTTTTTTGCTTCGCTGGGGATGCCCACCGGCCTGAAGGCGGCCTGCGGCGTGCAGGATGAGGCCGGGCTTGCCGATCTGGCGGCGCGGTGCAGCTATCAGAACACGCGGCAGATCGGCACGTTCCGGAAGCTGGGATATGACGATATGCTGAAAATTTATCACATGGCGGATCAGTGAGGAGTTTTGAAATGATCAAGGTTGCGATCGTCGGCTATGGTACGGTCGGCGGGGGCGTGGCGGATATTCTGGCGCGCGACGCGGCGCAGATCGCGCAGCGCGCGGGCGCGGAGGTGGCGCTGGGGCCGATCCTGGTGCGGCACGACTATCCGGGCGACGCGTATGCGGACTATATGGTGCGCGATTTTGAGGCCATCATGCAGGATGCGGACGTGCAGATCGTGGTGGAGACCATTGGCGGCTGCGGCGCGGCGCTGCACTATTGCCGGCAGGCGCTGGCGGCGGGCAGGCACGTGGTGACGGCCAACAAGCAGCTGGTCGCCGAGCACGGCGCGGAGCTTTTGGCGCTGGCAGAGCAGAACGGCTGTCAGTTCCTGTTTGAAGCGGCTGTGGGCGGCGGCATTCCGGTGCTGCACCCGATGTGGGCGTGCATGGGCGCGAACGAAATTTTGGACGCGACGGGCATTTTGAACGGCACGACGAACTACATTCTCACGCAGATGCTGGAAAACGGCATGGCGTATGACGCGGCGCTGGCGGAGGCTCAGCGGCTGGGCTATGCCGAGGCCGACCCCACGGCGGACGTGGAGGGCATTGACGCCGGGCGCAAGGCCTGCATTCTGGCGGACATCGCGCTGGGGCAGGCAGTGCTGCCGGAGGCTGTTTCCATGCGCGGCATTTCGGGCGTGACGGCGCTGGACGCGCAGTTTGCGGCGGCGGGCGGCATGAAGATCAAGCTGCTGGGCCGCGCGGTGCGCGCCCGCGGCGGGGCGTATGTGTTTGTCTGTCCTCATTTTATTCCCCAAACGCAGATGCTTGCCAATGTGGGCGATGTTTTTAACGCGGTGAGCGTGACGGGCAGCCGCGTGGGCACGGTGCTGTTCTACGGCCCGGGCGCCGGGCGCTATCCCACGGCGAGCGCCGTGGTGGGCGATGTGGTGGACATTGTGCGCAGCCCAAACCGCGCGCAGCCGGTGCGCTGGACGGCGCAGGCGGCGCAGGTGCTGGACGCGGACGAGTATCCGGCGCGGTTCTTTATCCGCACGGCGCAGACGCGTGCCGCGGCAGAGGAAAAGCTGGGGAAGATCGACTGGCTGCCGGACTGCCAGGGCGCGCACGGCGGCCTGACCGGCATGACGACGCGGCGGCAGCTTTTGCAGGCGGGCGCGGCGCTGGACGCCGTATATCCCATTTATGAATCATAATCCAGGAGGGAAACCATGGCACTGATCGTACAGAAATTTGGCGGAAGCTCTGTGGCGGACGCAGAGCGCATTTTCCGCGTGGCGAAGATCATTACGGACACATATCAGGCCGGAAATTCGGTGTGCGTTGTGCTTTCGGCACAGGGCGACACGACGGACGACCTGATCGAAAAGGCCCAGGAGATCAACCCCGCTCCCTCGCGGCGGGAGATGGATATGCTGCTGGCGTGCGGCGAGCAGATGTCCATTGCGCTGATGGCGATGGCCATTGAGAAGCTGGGCTTCCCGGTGGTGTCGCTGTGCGGCTGGCAGGTGGGCATGACGACGGATACGAACCATTCGGCGGCGCGCATCAAAAAGGTGGAATGCGACCGCGTGCGCGACGAGCTGGACCAGCGGCGCATCGTGCTGGTGGCAGGCTTTCAGGGGCTGGACCGGCACGGCGATGTGACGACGCTGGGCCGCGGCGGCTCGGACACGACGGCGGTGGCGTTGGCAGTGGCGCTGGGCGCGGATCTGTGTCAGATCTACACGGATGTGGACGGCGTTTATACGTGCGACCCGCGCGTGGTGCCGGAGGCACGGAAGCTGGATGAGATCACGTATGACGAAATGCTGGAGCTGGCGTCCATGGGCGCGCAGGTGCTGAACAACCGCTCGGTGGAGCTGGCAAAAAGCTATAATGTCCGGCTGGAGGTTTTGTCCAGCTTCTCGGGGAACCCCGGAACGATCGTGAAGGAGAGTGTGAAAAAAGTGGAAAAGACATATATTACCGGCATTGCACAGGATAAGAAGATCGCGCGCTTTGCGCTGGTGGGGCTGGAGGATGTGCCGGGCGTGGCGTATAAGCTGTTCAGCGTGCTGGCCAAGGGCAAGATCAACGTGGATATGATCATTCAGTCGCTGGGCCATGACGAGCAGAAGGACATCATCTTTACCGTGGCGGAAAAGGACGCGATGGACTGCGCGAAGCTGCTGGACGAGAACAAGGACACGCTGAACTTTGACCACATGGACATCAACACCGGCGTTTCCAAGGTGTCGGTCGTGGGGGCCGGGATGCTGGAAAATGTGGGCATTGCGGCGAAGATGTTTGAGGCGCTGTATCAGCAGCACATCAACATCCACATGATCTCCACGAGCGAGGTGAAGCTCTCGGTGCTCATTGACAAGGAGGACTCGGACCGCGCGGTGCGGGTGATCCACAACCAGTTCTTCTCGTGATCGCTGTATATATAAAAAGAAGAGGGGCCGGGTGGCGCCTCTTCTTTTTATTTGGCGGGCAAAAAATCGCGCGTGCTGCGGTGAGCAGCACGCGCGGTCAGATCGTCAAAAAGCCTCGCAGAGTTCGCGCCCGCAGGCGCGAAAAAAGTTCGGATCATGTTCGGCGGCGGCGTGTACGTCGCCGAAAATACTTTACGTCATGCAAGTTGCGTGAGCCTCCAAGAGCACAAGCTATGCGCAGTGCGATTGGCCAAGGCGAACCCATGCAGAGCAAAGTTCAGTCGTGGAATTTGTGCGCTGTAAGCGCAAAAATTATGCGCGCGGCATGGCGCAAGCCTTCTCAAACGCGGACCCAGCGCAGCGGTCCGCAGCACGCGCGGTGTTTTGTTTTTTACCTGGTCAGCGCGGCGGTATCCTGCGCGATCATGAGCTCTTCGTTGGTGGGGATGACCCAGACCTTGACCTTGGAGTCGGGCGTGGAGATGACGACCTCTTCGCCGCGGAGCTTGTTCTTTTCAGCGTCGAGCTTCACGCCGAGATAGTCCAGCCCGTCGCAGATGGACGCGCGCATGGAGGCGGAGTTTTCACCGACGCCGGCGGTGAACACGAGGCAGTCGACCCCGCCGAGGGCGGCGGCGTAGGCGCCGATGTACTTCTTGACCTCATAGGCGAACTTGTCGAGCGCGAGCTGCGCGGCGTCATTGCCCTGCGCGGCGGCGGCGTCAAGATCGCGGAAGTCGGAGGACACGCCGTTGGACAGGGCGAGCACGCCGGACTTCTTGTTGAGCATGGTCAGGCACTCGTCGGCGGACATATCGTACTTGTTCATGATGAACTGCGCCACGCAGGTGTCGATGTCGCCCGCGCGCGTGCCCATGGGAACACCAGCCAGAGGGCTGAGGCCCATGGAGGTGTCCTGGCACTTGCCGTCTTTGACGGCGGACAGGGACGAGCCGTTGCCGAGGTGGCAGACGATGATGCGGTGCGCGTTCTCAACGCCGCCCATCAGCTCGATGCAGCGCTTGGAGACGAAGCGGTGCGACGTGCCGTGGAAGCCGTAGCGGCGCAGATGGTCTTCGGTGTAGTACTTCGTGGGGATGGCGTAGCGGTAGGCCTTGGGGGGCATGGTCATATGGAACGCGGTGTCGAACACGGCGACCTGGGGCTTGCCCGGCATGGCCTTTTCGCAGGCTTCGATGCCCATGAGGTTGGCGGGGTTGTGGAGCGGGCCAAGGGGGATGCACTCGCGGATGGCCTGCTTGCAGGCCTCGGTGACGATGCAGCTCTCGACGAACTTGTCGCCGCCGTGGAGCACACGGTGGCCGACGGCGTCGATCTCATCGACGGACTGGATGACGCCGTATTCAGGGTCAACGAGGATGTTCATGACGGCCTCGATGGCTTCCTTGTGCGTGGGCATGGGGATGTCCTTTTCATACTTTTTGCCGGAGGACAGCGCCTTGTGGGTCAGGCGGCCGTCCAGACCGATGCGCTCACACAGGCCCTTGGCGGTGACGACGCCGGTATCCGGGTCCATGAGCTGATACTTCAGGCTCGAGCTGCCGGCGTTGATGACGAGGATATTCATGTTGTATTCACTCCTGTTTTTGGTTTGGGCAGCGGTGCTGCCTTTTATTTTTCGCGTGTTTGTGCTAAACTGTTCATACAAAATATATCATACAATATTTGCACGCGGGAAACAAGTGCTTTTCCCGATTTTTCATAGCAGGAGGAATGCGCCATGGCGGTCGTGGGGATCATCTGTGAATACAATCCGTTCCATAACGGCCATCTGCGGCAGCTTACGCAGATACGGCAGCGGCTCGGTGCGGACACCGCCATCGTGTGCCTGATGAGCGGGCGGTTCGTACAGCGCGGCGACGCGGCGCTGTTTGCACCCGCGGTCCGGGCGGCGGCGGCAGCAGACTGCGGGGCGGATCTGGTGCTGGAGCTGCCGGCGACGCACAGCCTGCGCTCGGCGGAGGGCTTTGCCGCGGGCGGCGTGGACATTTTATCGCGGCTGGGCGTGGTGGACGCGCTCTGCTTTGGTGCGGAGCACGCGGACACGGCGGCGCTTTTGCAGACGGCACGGATGCTGTGCAGCGCGGACTATGACGCGGCGCTGCGGGCGGCCTTACAGACGCGCGGGAGCTATGCGGCGGCGCGGGAGCAGGCGCTGCGGACGCTTGGCGGCGACGGGGCGCTTTTGCAGAGGCCGAACGACATTCTGGCGGCGGAGTACTGCAAGGCCATTTTGCAGCAGGGCAGCCGGATGCAGCCGCTTTGCATCACGCGCGGCGGGGATTATCACAGCATGGAGGCGGACGCGGAGAATCCCTCGGCCACGGCGGTGCGGGCGCTGTGGCCGGATGGCGGCTGGCGCGCGCTGGTGCCGGAGGCGGCGGCGCGGCACTATGCAGGAGCGGAAACATTCACGCTGGCCGCGGGCGAGCGGGCGGTGCTGGCGCGGCTGCGCGGGATGACGCCGGCGCAGTGGCAGGACGTGCCCTATGGCGCAGAGGGGCTTTGGCGGTGCGTATACAAGGCCGTGCAGCGCGCGGGAAGCGTGGAGGAGATCATTGAAACGGCGAAATCGAAGCGCTATGTGCGCACGCGCTTACAGCGGATGGTGCTGTGCGCGTATCTGGGGCTGACGGCGGCGGAGCTGGCGCGGCGGGCGGAATATGTACGCGTGCTGGCGCTGGGGAGCGGCGGCGGCGCGCTGCTGCGGCGCATCCGGCGGGAAGGGGCGCTCGCGTGCCTCAATGCCGGGGCGCGGGCGCCGGATGGCGCGCAGGCGGAGATCGAGGCGCGCTGCGCGGGGTTATCCACACTTTTTTCAACAGGAACGGGCGCGCCAGCCGCTGCTTTGGCGCAAAATGACAGGATATACCGCAGAAAAATTTGAAAAAGCCCTTGCAATGACGAAAAAACTGTGATACTATAACCAAGCGTTTGAACCAAGGGAAGGGCGCAAGCCTTTTTACAGAAATCTGATGAGAGAGGTGAAACTCATGAAGGAAGGTATCCATCCCAAGTACGAACAGACGACTATCAGATGCGCGTGTGGTGCTGTCATCGAAACAGGCTCTACGAAAAAGGACATCAAGGTTGAAATTTGCTCCAAATGCCACCCGTTCTATACGGGCAAGCAGAAGCTGGTCGACACCGGCGGACGCGTGGACCGTTTCAACAGGAAATATGGTCTGAAGTAAGCGATCGAAGCCTGCACCGTATCGGTGCGGGCTTTTTTCGTATCTGCGAAAAATGCCGAAACGTGCTGCAGGCGCGCGGTTTTGTTCGGAAATGTCCGGCGGAGCGTGCAGCTTGCGGCACAGGTTGGAGAAGCAATATGGAACAGCTTTCAGAAAAGAAGATCGAAAAAGCGGTGCTGGCGGGGCTGAGCGCCGATATTTTTACAAAGGAACAGAACGCCACGCAGCAGTCGCTGGACGAGCTGGAGGCGCTTTTGGAAACGGCGGGCGGCCAATGCGTGGGAAAGCTGCTGCAAAGCCGGCCCGCGCCCGACCCGCACAGCTTTGTGGGCGAGGGCAAGGCCGAGGAGCTGCGGCAGATGGTCGAGAGCAGCGGCGCGACGATGGTGGTGTTTGACAACGAGCTATCCCCCTCGCAGATCCGCGCGCTGGAGGAGATCACGCACGCGCATGTGCTGGACCGCAGCGCGCTGATCCTGGATATTTTTGCGCAGCGGGCCAAGACGCGCGAGGGCAAGCTCCAGGTGGAGCTGGCACAGTATCAGTATTATCTGCCGCGCCTGACGGTCTGGAACGAAACGATGGGCCGGCTTGGCGGCGGCATCGGCACGCGCGGGCCGGGCGAAACGCAGCTGGAAACGGACCGGCGGCACATCCGCAGCCGCATTGACCGGCTGCGGCAGGAGCTGGCGGAGGTGCGGCGCGTGCGCGCGGTGCAGCGCGAACGGCGGCGGAAGAACGCTACGCCGGTGGTGGCGCTGGTGGGCTATACGAACGCGGGCAAATCGACGCTTCTCAACGCGCTGACGGGCGCGGGCATTGCGGCGAACGACCGGCTGTTTGACACGCTGGACACGACGACGCGGCAGTTTGCGGTGTCGGATACGTGTCAGGCGGTGCTGTCGGACACGGTGGGCTTTATTGCGAAGCTGCCGCACAATCTGATCGAGGCGTTCAAGGCGACGCTGGAGGAGCTGCAGTATGCGGATGTGCTCATTCACGTCATTGACGCGTCGGACCCGGAGCGGACGGCGCATATCGCGGTGGTGGAGGCGCTGATCCAGGAGCTGGCGAAGCCGGGCGTGCCGGTGATCGCGTGCTGGAACAAGTGCGACCGGGCGGAGCCGGAGGACCTGCCGCACGGTGAGGACGTGGTGTGCATCTCGGCCAAGACGGGCGCGGGATTGGACGCGCTGCGGGCGCTGGTGGAGCGGAAGCTGGAGCAGGGGCTGCACCATGTAAAGCTGCTGCTGCCGTATTCCGCCGCCGGGCAGGTGGATGTGCTGCACGGGCAGGCGCGCGTGCTGGCGTGCGAATATGCGCCGGAGGGCGTGCGGGTGGAGGCCATTATGGACGCGGTGCTGTATGGCCGGCTGCGGCAGTATGAGGCTTGAGGGCATATGGAAGAATTTTTGACCGTTGCCGGGGCGGCGACGAGCGAGTTTGTGGAAAAAAAGTCGCGCTTTGTGAGCGATATTTTCCCCGTGCAGACAGAGGAGGAAGCGCGGGCGCGGCTGGAGGAGATCCGCAAAAGGTATCACGACGCGCGGCACCACTGCTGGTGCTACCGGCTGAAAAGCGGCGCGGTGCGCTACAGCGACGACGGCGAGCCGCAGGGAACGGCCGGGCAGCCGATGCTGGCCGTGCTGGAGCGGGAGCGCATTCTGGACGCGGTCTGCATCGTGACGCGGTATTTTGGCGGCGTTTTGCTGGGCGCGGGCGGGCTGACGCGGGCCTATGCGCGCGGGGCGAAGGACGCGCTCACGGCGGCGGGCGTCGCCTGCAACCGCGTGTGGGACAGCACGGAGATCTTGTGCCCGTATGCGCTTTTGGAGCAGGTGAAGCTGAGGATCGCCGCACGCGGCGGCGTGCTGGAGGGAACGGACTTCGGCGCGGGCGTGACGGTGCGGGCGCTGCTGCCGCAGGGCGCATTGGAAGCGCTGGGGCAGGACGTTCGGGAGCTTTCGGCCGGGCGTGTGGCGCCGCGGCTGGTGGAGCAGGTGTACCGGGCGGTGCGCGTGTAGCGCCGGGTGCGGCTGTGCAAAAAATGACATTTTTTGTTTAAACAATGGACATATTCGCGTGCTATAAAGAATAATGGAGGGGAAGGACATGACGCTGCGCGAACGGATGGAACAGGAAGAATACACCTATCTTGCGCCGGAGGCCCAGAAGGCTGCCGAAACAAAGGGGCGCGTCTATCCGCGCGAGGAGGACGATGTGCGCACGTGCTATCAGCGCGACGCCGACCGCATCGTGCACTCCAAGTCCTTCCGCCGGCTCATGCACAAGACGCAGGTGTTTTTGGCGCCGGAGGGCGACCATTACCGCACGCGCATGACGCATACGCTGGAGGTCTCGCGCATTGCGCGGACGATCTGCCGCGGATTGCGGCTGAACTGCGATCTGGCCGAGGCGGCCGCCTATGGGCACGATCTGGGCCATACGCCGTTTGGCCATGCGGGTGAGTCGGCGCTGTCGGATATGATGGGCGCGCCGTTCCGGCACAACGAGCAGTCACTGCGTGTGGTGGATAAGCTGGAGCGCGACGGCATGGGGCTGAATTTGACATACGAGGTGCGCATGGCCATTCTGGGCCACACGGGGGCGTTTATCCCGGAAACGCTGGAGGGGCAGATCGTGCGCACGTCGGACCGTATTGCGTACATCAACCACGACATTGACGACGCCATGCGCGCAGGGCTTTTGACGGAGGACGACATTCCACGTGACATTACACACGTTCTGGGCACGTCGCACTCCGAGCGCATCAACACGCTGGTATCGGACATGATCTACAGCACGCAGCAGACAGGGCGCCTTGGGATGCGGCCGGAGATCGCGGCGGCGATGGACGCGCTGCGCATGTTCATGTTCCAGCGCGTGTATACGAATCCTGTGGCCAAGGGCGAAGAGGTGAAGGCCAAGGATATTATCCGGCGGCTGTTTGAGCATTACAGCAAAAACCCGGACAAGCTGCCGGCGGATTTTATTCCGCAGCTGGATTTTGACGGCATGGACCGCACGGTATGCGATTATATCGCGGGCATGACGGACAAGTACGCGATCTATAAATTTTCGGAAATTTTCATCCCGACGGCCTGGCAGGTGCGATGAGATCAAGAGAAGCCGGAAAGGGAGCTTGCGCACTGTGCGGCGCGGGCGGAGTTTTCCGCACGGCATGGAGCGGAGGCGCTTTTGTGAGGACGGAGCGCTGAAAACCGACGAAAGGAGGTTTTATCTGTGGCTTTTTCGCAGGCGTTTTTGGAGGAAGTGAAGGCGCGCAACGCCATTGAGGACGTTGTGGGGCAATATGTGACGCTGACGCGGCGGGGCGGAAATTTATTCGGGCTGTGCCCGTTCCACTCGGAAAAAACGGGGTCGTTTTCCGTTGCGCCGGAGAAGGGCATTTATTACTGCTTTGGCTGCCACAAGGGCGGCGGCGTGATCAATTTCATCATGGAGATCGAGAATCTGGACTTCCCGGACGCGGTGCGGTTTTTGGCCAAGCGTGCGGGGCTGGAGGTGCCGGAGGACGAACGGGAGAACTCGACGTATCGCAGGCAGGAGCGCCTGTGGGCGCTGTGCAGGGACGCGGCGCGGTTTTTCCGCGCGCAGCTGTTTGCGCCCTGCGGCAGCGAGGCGCGGGCGTATGCAGCAAGGCGCGCGCTTTCGCAGCAGACGGTGGCGCGGTTCGGGCTGGGCTTTTCGCCGAACGAGTGGTCTGCCCTGCTGGACGCGATGCAGCAGAAGGGCTATACACGGCAGGAGCTGCTGGACGCGGGGCTGGTCGTGAAGTCACAGAAGGGCGGCGTGTATGACCGCTTCCGCAACCGGCTGATGTTTCCCATCATCGACATCCGCGGCAACGTCATTGGCTTTGGCGGGCGCGTGATGGACGACTCGACGCCGAAGTATCTGAACTCGCCGGAAACGATCATCTTTAATAAGCGCAGGAACCTGTTTGCGCTGAACATTGCCCGGAAAAGCAGACAGGGGCGCATCATCCTGACCGAGGGCTATATGGACGCCATTGCGCTGCACCAGTATGGGTTTGACTGTGCGGTCGCGTCGCTCGGCACGGCGCTGACAGAGGAGCACGCGAACATTCTGGCAAAGTATACGCAGCAGGTCGTTTTGACCTATGACGGCGACGAGGCGGGGCAGAACGCCACGCGGCGCGCCATCCCCATGCTGGAAAGGGCGGGGCTTCAGGTGAAGGTGCTGCGGATGCGGGATGCAAAGGACCCGGACGAGTTTTTGAAGAAATACGGCGCCGACCGGTTCTCGCTGCTGCTGGACCAGTCGGAAAATCAGGCGGAGTACCGGCTGGAGTCGCTGCGGCGGAAATTCGATCTGACGCAGGACGAGCAGCGCGTGGAATTTTTAAAGCAGGCGGCGGAACTGATCGCGAGCCTGACGACCGCCGTGGAGCGGGAGGTGTATGGCCACCGCGCGGCGGAGGCCGCGGGCGTGAGCTATGACGCGGTGAAGCTGGAGGCCGACCGGGCCTATCGCCGCAGGACGGCGCAGGCGCGCAAAAAGCAGGAGGCCATCGACCTGGCGCCGGCGCGGCGGCAGCAGCCGCACATCAAGGGCATTCGCTATGACAATGTGCGCTCGGCCATGGCGGAGGAAGGGCTTTTGCGGCTGGTGCTGAAGGAGCCGCAGCTGCTGGCGGGCGTGCCGCTGACCGGGGAACAGTTCTCGTGCCCGCTGCTCGGCAAAGCCTATACCGCGCTGCGCGCGCGGTTTGAGCGCGGACAGGCGGCGGAGCTTGGCACACTGGAGGGCGAGTTTTCGCCGGAAGAGATGGCGCATCTGTCGGCGGTGGCAAACAAGGACGACGTGCTGGTGTCGGACGACGCGCTGCGGGATTATGTGACGGTGATCCGGCAGGAATATGACCGCGGGCACGCCACGGACGGCGCGGCGCTGCTGGCCATGGCCGCACGCAAGAAAGAAAAGAAAGGATAGGTGGCAGAAATGACGAAGGACATGGAATTGCTGCAGAAGATGGAGCTGACGGAGGAAAACCGCGCCAAGTTCACAGCCCTTTTGCAGGAGGCCAAAAAGACCGGGAAGGTCGCCTCCAAGCTGCTGGTGGAAACGCTGGACAGTGTGGACGCCACCGAGGAACAGACAGAGCAGTTTTACGACGTGCTGGAGGCCGCGGGCGTGGAGATCGACGTTTCCGACGTGCTGGATCTCATTGGCACGGCGGAGATGAACAACCCCACGCTGAGCGAAATGGAGGCCATTGAGGCCGCGGGCGCGGACACGAGCGCCGAGGTACAGGCGCTTGAAAACTTTGACGAGGGCGAGACGCGGCTGGACGACCCCATCCGGCTGTATCTGCGTGAGATCGGCAAGATCCCGCTGCTGACGAACGAGCAGGAGCTGGAGCTGGCCAAGCGCATGAGCGAGGGCGACGAGGACGCGCGGCGGCAGATGTCGGAGGCGAATCTGCGGCTGGTGGTGTCCATTGCCAAGCGGTATGTGGGGCGCGGGATGCAGCTGCTGGATCTCATTCAGGAGGGCAATCTGGGGCTGATGAAGGCCGTTGAGAAGTTTGACTATACGAAGGGGTATAAATTCTCGACCTATGCCACGTGGTGGATCCGGCAGGCCATTACGCGGGCCATCGCGGACCAGGCGCGTACCATCCGCATCCCGGTGCATATGGTGGAAACGATCAACCGGGTGCTGCGCACATCGCACAGCATGGTGCAGAAGCTGGGGCGCGAGCCGACGACGGAGGAGGTCGCCGGCGAGCTGCATATGGACGTTGACAAGGTGGAAGAGATCATGAAGATCGCGCAGGAGCCGGTGTCGCTGGAAACGCCGATCGGCGAGGAGGAGGACAGCCATCTGGGCGACTTCATTCAGGACGATGAAGCCTCACAGCCGTCGGAGGAGGCGTCGTACACGCTTTTGCGCGAACAGCTGGAGGATGTTCTCTCCACACTCACGCCGCGCGAGGAGCAGGTGCTGCGGATGCGTTTTGGCCTGCGCGACGGCAAGCCGCACACGCTGGAGGAAGTGGGCAAGGAATTTGATGTGACGCGCGAGCGCATTCGGCAGATCGAGTCGAAGGCGCTGCGGAAGCTGCGGCATCCTTCGCGGAGCAAAAAGCTGCGCGACTTCCTGAACTGAGCGCGCCGATTTTCCTCTTGACATTGGCGGAAAAATCCGTATCATAAGAATGTTATTACGATCACATGGCTGATGGACTTCACTGTCAGGACGGAGGAAGAGATCATGTTTGAGAAAATTCAGTCCTATCTGGCTGCACAGCTGGATATTCCCGCGGAGGATATTACCCGCGAAACGACGTTTGAGAGCCTTGGCATCGACTCACTGGATATGGTGGAGATGCTGATGGATCTGGAAGAAGAGCTGGGCGCAGATCTGGAAATGGAAGAAAAGGTCGCCACCATTGGCGAGCTGGTCGATTTTGTGGAAAGCAAGGTCGACTGAACTGCGACTACTTTGCCTGCCGCCGGTGCGCGGCAAGGCTGTACCAACCGGGGAGATAGCGGTGCCCTGTGACCCGCAATCCGCTACAGCGGGGGCCGATTCCCGACCGAGGGTACGTATTGTATCGTCTGACCCATATAAGCGGCGTTGAAGATCCGGTCTTGCGCAACGAGGCTCTGTGAACCGTGTCAGGTGGGGAACCAAGCAGCACTAAGCAGACCACCTTGTGTGCCGCAAGGCAGCCGGATCCGAGCTGGCTGTATGGGTAACGGGTGTAGTGCGTATTCGGAGAAGGGTGTACAGTCTTGCCATGCACCGGCGGCGCGCTTCAAACGGAAACCGCTGCGCTGGGTTTCCGTTTGAAAAAGAATTGCGGCCTGCTGCGCGCATAAATTTTGCGCATAGCGCAAAATTTCTACACTTGCAGGCGGTAAGGTGTTTTTTCCGACGCGCATGTCGCCGGAAAAAACGATTGGAATTTGTTTCGCCGTGCGCGGCGAAACGCTGCGGGGCTTTTGCGCTGGCTTGGGGCCGGCGCTTTTTCGTTGTGTGCTTCGGAATGTGCGGCGGCGCTTTTTGGGCTTTTCAAGCCCGGGAAAATCGTGTATAATATTCTGGAGCATTTTTCAGGAAGGGGGCGGGGCAATGTATCAGGCCTTATACCGGAAGTACCGGCCTCAGACGTTTTCGGATGTTGTGGGGCAGAAGAGCATCACCGAAACGCTGCGCGCGCAGGTCGTATCGGGGAAGCTGAGCCACGCCTATCTGTTTACGGGCACGCGCGGCACGGGCAAGACCTCGTGCGCCAAGATCCTGGCCAAGGCCGTGAACTGCCTGGATCCGCAGGACGGCAACCCCTGCAACCACTGCGCGGCCTGCAAGGCCATTGACGAGGGGCGCTGCATGGACGTGCTGGAGATCGACGCGGCGTCGAACAACGGTGTGGACAGCGTGCGCGTGCTGCGCGACGACGCCATTTACACCCCCGGCGAGGTGCGGCTGCGCGTGTATATCATCGACGAGGTGCATATGCTCTCGACGCCGGCGTTCAACGCGCTGCTGAAGATCATTGAAGAGCCGCCGGCGCATTTGATGTTCATTCTGGCCACGACGGAGCTGCACAAGGTCCCGGCGACCATTCTTTCGCGCTGTCAGCGGTTTTCCTTCCGGCGGCTGCTGCCGGAGGATATTGCGGGGCGCATCAATTTTGTGGCCTATCAGGAGAACATCCAGATCGAGCCGGGCGCGGTGCAGCTGCTGGCACGGCTGGCGGACGGCGCGCTGCGCGACGGCTTGAGCCTGCTGGATCAGTGCGCTTCGGCGGCAAGCGGCGCCGTGACGGAGGAGCTGGTTTGCAGCGCGCTGGGGCTTGCCGGCGAGCGAAGGGCCGGAGCGATCCTGATGGCCATTGCACGGCAGGACGCGGCGGCGGCGCTGCGGCAGTTTTCGGAGCTGTATGCCGCGGGCAAGGATATTTCGGCGCTGCTGGATGAGCTGCTTTGCCTGACGCGCGATCTGCTGATGCTGAAAACCGCGCCGAAGGGCGGCGTTTCCATGCTCAGCGGCGTTGGCTCAAACGACGAGGTGGCGGCGCTGCGCGAGCAGCTTTCGGCAGCGGAGCTTTTGCGCATGACGGCGCTCATTCAGCAGACGATGGCGGGGTTTGCGCGCAGCCAGAACCGGCGTGTGGACGCGGAGCTTTGTATTTTGCAGCTGTGCCGGCCGGCCATGGCGCTGGACGCGCAGGCGCTTTCGGCGCGCATTGGGCGGCTGGAGGAGCAGCTGGCCTCCGGCGTGGTGCTGACGGCCGCTCCGGCGGCGCAAGGTGCGCCGGCAGCCGAGACGGAGGCTGCGGCTGCACAGGAAGCCGGCGCAGCGGAGGCAGCCGGCCCGGCTGCCGCGCAGCCGGCGCCGCAGGAGGATGTGAGCGGCTTTTGGCCGGAGCTTTCAGCGGCGCTGACACAGGCGCTTGGGCCGCGGGAACGCGGGTTCTTTGCAGCAAACGGACCGGTACGGGCCATGCTTTCGGGCGATACGCTCCAGCTGGTGGCTGATTCGGAGTTCGTGCTGGAAATGATCCGGCGCGAGGATGTGGCGCAGATCATCCGCAGCAAAGCGGCGGTTATTTTAAAGCGGCCTGTGGGCGTGCGGTTTGCTCTGAAGGGGCAGGCGGGCACGGCGGGCGAGGACCCCATGGATGCGCTGGTGCGCTTTGGCGGCCAGCATCAGGATATTTTTACCATTCAATAAGGAGATTTGAAGTATGGCAAAGGGCGGTTATCGCGGCGGTATGCCGATGGGCATGGGCGGCAAGAATCAGATGCAGATGATGAAGCAGGCACAGAAAATGCAGCAGGACCTGCTGAAGATGCAGGAGGAGATGGAGCAGCGCGAGTATGAGGCCACGGCCGGCGGCGGCGTGATCACGGCCGTTGTGAGCGGCAAGCGGGAGCTGGTGCGCGTGAACATCGACCCCGAGGCAGTCGATCCGGAGGATGTGGAAATGCTGCAGGACATGATCGTGGCGGCAGTGAACGAGGCCATGCGCAAGGCGGAGGCAGACTCGGCTTCGTCCATGAGCAAGCTCACGGGCGGCCTGAATTTGGGCGGCCTGTTCTGATGCGCAGCTTTCCCGCCGCTTTGGAGCGGCTGACCGAGCAATTTGCGCGTCTGCCGGGCATTGGCAGCAAGACGGCGCAGCGGCTGGCGTTTTATATGCTGTCGCTGCCGCAGGACGCGGCGCAGGAG
>CAKTXB010000016.1 GCA_934630555.1 uncultured Oscillospiraceae bacterium | reverse complement strand
TAAAGCGCCTCTTTTTTGCTGACTTTTTTCTGGCAAGGCAGAAAAAAGTCAGCCGCCGGAGGCACGGTTGCGGTGTTGCAAACACCGAGGCAAAAGCGGTGACGGGCGCAAGCCTGCCGACTTCGGCAAGACCGCCGGAGGCACGGTTGCGGTGGCGCGGCCACCGGGGCAAAAGCGGTGACGGGCGCAAGCCTGCCGACTTCGGAAAAAATCCGCCGGAGGCAAAAAACCTTAAGCCTTACGCATCAGCTCCGCCGCGGGCAGAATGCCCGCAACATCCGCCTCGGCCATTTTGCCTGCATCGCAGAGCGCGGCGAGCTGCGGGTCGATGGGCAGCCTTGCCAGCACGGGCAGGGAATATTGCAGCGCGATCTCGTCCAGATGGCTCTTGCCGAACACCTCGATGTGTTTGCCGCAGTCGGGGCAGGTGAAGTAGCTGTAGTTTTCCACAAAGCCGTAGACCGGCACATTCATCATGCGGGCCATACGGACGGCTTTTTCCACGATCATGGACACGAGCGCCTGCGGCGAGGTGACGATGACGACACCGTTTACCGGCAGCGACTGGAACACCGTAAGGGGCACGTCGCCCGTTCCGGGGGGCAGATCGACGAACAGATAGTCCACATCACCCCACTGGACATCCGTCCAGAACTGCTTGACCGCGCCGGCGATGACCGGGCCGCGCCAAAGGACGGGGTCGGACACATCGGGCAGCAGAAGGTTCATGGACATGACCTTGAGGCCCTCGGGCGTGACGCTGGGCAGGATGCCGTCGTCGGTACCCATGGCCGGCTCATGCAGGCCGAACGCCTGCGGGATGGACGGGCCGGTGACGTCGGCGTCGAGAATGCCGACGCTGCAGCCCAGCTTGTGCATGGCCATGGCCAGCAGCGACGTGACGGTGGATTTGCCCACGCCCCCCTTGCCGCTGACGACGGCGATGACGTGTTTGATGTTGGAATGTGCGTTGGGTTCAGCCAGCAGACTTTCCTGCTGACGCGAGCCGCAGTTCTGCGCGCAGCTTTCGCAGCTGCCGGTGCAGCCTTCACTCATAGTAGATCGCTCCTTCTGTTCGGGCGGCGGCACGGATGGGCGGTGCCGCTGCCGGTCGGTTTTGGTTTATTGTAGTGCTGCGGGGCGAAAAGTTCAAGCCCCGCGGGCGATGAAAAACGCTTTGACAAGGGCAAACACCTCACGCAGGTCATAGTTGACCTTTAAAAGATACGGCGTGGTGCGGCTGCCGAGCGTGGAGGCCGTGAGGCCAAGGGTGCGGGCAATATAGCGTGCCCGGCAGAGGTGGTATTCACTCGTGACGATGAGCGGACGCGCTCCATCCTTGCCCTGCGCCGCGGCGATGGCGGCGGCATTTTGCAGATTTTCGCGCGTGGTGGTGGACGCAGTCTCCTGCACGATGCGCGCCGGGTCGATGCCCGCCGCTTCGAGATAGGCGGCCATGACGGAGGCCTCCGTCTGCTGCTCGTCCGCCCCCTGACCGCCGGTGACGATGCAGAGCGTGTCCGGGTTTTGGGCAAGATACGCGGCTGCGCGGTCCAGGCGCTCCCGCAGCGTGCGCGAGGGGCGGTCGCCGTGGATCTGCGCGCCGAGGACGACGACGTAGCTGGGCGGCGCGTCGGCGGAAAGATCGTCGTGCTCCTGCAGCGCGACATAGCCCGTGGCGCCCGCAACGGCGGCGCTGCCAAGGAGCGTGAGCGCAAGCAAAGCGCAATAGGTCTTCCTTGCGCCTTTGCGGTGCAGCAGCTCCAGCAGCGCCAGTGCGGCGGCGAGGGCCAGACAGCACAGGCCGGTCATTTCCAGATGAAACGGCAGCGCGATGTGCAAAACGCCAAGCGCGGCAAGCGCGATGGCAAAGCGCAGGCGGATGGTCATAGCTGTTCCTCCAGTTGCAGCGAGAGCGTTTCCCAAGTGTCCATGCGCGCGGCGAGTTCGTCCTCGGCCTGCGCTTTTTCTTCCATGAGGCGGGCAAGCTGCTGGTAGTCGCTGGCGGCAGCGCTGATCTGCGCGTCGAGGGCGGCGATGGCCTGCTCCTGCTTTTCAACGGCGCGCTCGGCGGCGCGGACCTGCTTTTCAAGCTCTTTGGCTCCGCCCTTGGGCTTCTCCTTTTTGGGCTTGGGGGCGGCGGGAACGGGCGCGGCCTGCGCGGCCTCGTGCGCCTGGATGGCGCGGTATTTATCGTAGCCGCAGGCAAAGTCACGGATGCGGCCGTCTTGCAGAACCCAGATGCGGCGGGCAAATTTTTGGACGAAGTAGCGGTCGTGCGACACAAAGATGAGCGCGCCCTCGTATTCCTCCAGCGCGTCCTCCACCCATTCGCGGGCGGCGATGTCGAGGTGGTTCGTTGGCTCGTCCAGGATGAGGAGGTTGATGCTTTCATCCATGAGCATACACAGCCGCAGGCGCGACTGCTCGCCGCCGGAGAGGGCGGAAACGGGCTTGAAAACATCCTCGCCCTCAAAGAGGAACGCGCCGAGGCGGTCGCGTGCCGTCTGCACGGAGCAGCCCTTCTCATAGAGCATGGTGTCCAGCAGCGTGCGCTCCGGGTGGTCAAAGTGGATGACCTGCGGCAGATAGGCCCACTTGACGGTGGGGCCGAATTTGATCTTGCCCGCGCCCGGCTCTTCGCCGAGCAGAACACGGAGGAACGTGGTCTTGCCGGTGCCGTTATCGCCCAGCAGCGCGATACGCTCACCGCCCTGCACGAGCAGATCGACGCCGGAAAACAGCGTGCGGCCGTCGTAGCTTTTGCCAAGGCCTTTGACGCTGAGGACTTCGTCGCCGAAAAAGTCGCGCTGGGAGAACTGCGCGCGCATGGTCTTTTCCTTCTGCGGTTTTTTGGTCTGCTCGATGCGGTCCATGCGGTGCTGGATGGACATGGCGCGGCGATAGAGCGTGCGGTTGTTGATGCCCCAGCCCTTCATGCGCTCGAGCGTGAAGCCGAGCTGCGAGAGCTTGGCCTGTTCTTTTTCATATTGCTTGAGCTGCAGCTCGAAGCGGGCCTGCTTTTCCTGCACGTAGAACGAGTAGTTGCCGCTGTAAAATTCGGCCTTGCCGTTTGCAAGCTCTACGATGCGGGTGACGACGCGGTCGAGAAAATAGCGGTCGTGCGAGATGGTGAGGACGGTGCCGCGGAATTTGGCGATGTAGTCCTCCAGCCACTCCACGCTGTGCATATCCAGGTGGTTCGTGGGCTCGTCGAGCAGGAGGATGTCCGTCTTTTCCAGCAGCAGACGCGCGAGGTTCACGCGCGTTTTTTCGCCGCCGGAGAGGCTGGAAAACAGCTGCGTGCGCATGGCGGGGGAAATATCGAGGCCATTGCATATTTTATCCGTTTCCGTCTGCGTTTCATAGCCGCCCTCGGCCTGATAGCGGACGGCGAGCTGGTCATAGCGGCGCAGAAGGTCCTGCGGCGCATGCTCGGTCATCTGCTGCTCCAGCGCGCGCATTTCGCGGGCAATTTTATCAAGCCCGGCGAACGCGGCGTGCAGCACGTCAAGCACGGTGCAGTGCGCGGGATAGTTTGGGATCTGCGAGATGAGGCCGACCTTTTTGCCGGCGGCAAAGGCGATCTCGCCGGAGTTATAGTCCAGCTCGCCGGTGAGGATCTTAAAAAGCGTCGTTTTGCCGGCGCCGTTTTTGCCGAGCAGACCGACGCGCTCGCCGGACTGGACGTCGAACGTCACGCCGTCGAGGAGGTTTTCGTCAGAGTCAAAGCTCTTGACGAGGTTTTTGACTGAAATATCGACCATGGGGAAATTCCCTTTCCAGCAGCCGGGGAACTAATCCGCGGCCGCTTCCAGAAATGCCAGAAATTCTTCGCGCGTCATGAGCAGCTGGAGCGCCTGCAAAAACGCGTTGGCGCCCAGATGCTCCGGCAGGCCGAGGCGTTTGAGCAGCGCCGTGCGGCGCGTGTGCGCGTCGGGCGTGCCGGACAGGCCGGCGGCGTAGAGGTCGGCCTTGGTGATGGCGGCGGGGCTTGCGGCGCTCTCGCCGTCCAGCTCCGCGCCGGCGTTTTGGAGCGCCGTGAGCAGCACGTCGGGGCGCATCCCCTCCACGCCGAGCTTGCCTTCCTTGCCTGGGGCGGCCTTGCGGCGCTCTTTGCCGTAGACGTCGGGGATGTAGGCGTGCAGGACATTTTCGCCCGCGAGGGCGCTTTTGAGGTTGTTGCGGATGACGAAGCCCGCGCCGTCGGAGTCCGTCAGGATGATGAGGCCGCGCTTTCGGGCGGCGGCGCGCAGCAGCGCCAGCAGCTCCGGGCTGCGCATATTTTGAAAGCCGTCCGTCTGGAACACGGGCGCGTCCACGAGCTGGCGGAGAGTGTTGGCGTCATATTTGCCCTCCACGACGACGGCTTGCTTTAACTTATGCATGGCGCGCCTCCTGATACAGCTGCGCCAGCAGCAGCTCCAAAAGCCGCTGCGGGTCGTCATAGCCGGTCTTCATGCGGTAGTCCGTTTCCATACACAGCGTCACGGCGCGGGCGCAGAAGCGGTCGCTCACGCGGCGGGCGGCCGTCATGGTGAGGCCGGCGGGGTAGCTTTTCATGCCCGTCAGCTCCATGAGCGTTTCCTGGCCGCGGCCGGCGGCGGAGATGATGCGCGCATAGTGCAGCCGGCGCAGCTGCGAACCGAGCGCGCCGAGGATGAGGAACGCATCCTCCTGCAGGGCAAAGAGCGTTTGCAGCTTGGAAAGCGCCAGCGCATAGTTGCCGTTTGCCACGGCATTGGAAATATCAAAGCTCTGCGCCGAAAGCGCGGGGGTGACGACGGCGTCGATGTCGGAGCGGGAAACGGTCTGGCCGGTGCAGAAAAGCGCAGCCTTGTCGATCTCCGTGCCGAGGGTGGTCATCATGCCGTCGGTGAGGAAGATGAGGTAGCGGCACAGCTCGTCGGAGATCTGCTTGCCGTGCGCACGGAAGTGGCGGCTGACCCACGCAGCGAGGTCAGACTCGCTCTGGCGGGCAAAATCCAGCACCTGCGCGTGGGCTTTGAACACGTCGCTGAGCTTGCGCATCTGGCCGTTCGGCTTGTAGGGCACGGTGTCGTAGCACAGCGCGACGCAGCAGTAGTCTGGAAGATCGGACAGGATGGCGCCATAGGTGTCGCGGGCACTTTCGCCCAGCTTAAAGAAGTCCACGTCGTCCACGCGGACGAGCGTGCGCGCCGAGAGCATGGGCATGGCCTCCACGGCGTCGGAAAACGCGTCGGGGGTGAGCGTTTCGGCGGAAAAGCGGTGGTAGTTGAAGGCGTCCGGGCTGCCGCCGGTGAGCTTTTGCTCCAGCTGGCGGAGGTAGTATTCGCGCAGATAGGCCTCCTCGCCGCAGAACACGTAGAGCGTTTGCAGCGTGCCGGCCCTGAGGTCGGCTTTGAAGCGGCGCAGGGCTTCGCCTGCGTTGGATGTTGTGCGCGCCATAAGATCACCTCCGGATGGTAATGGTGCCGAGCTGGTCGGTGCGCAAAAGCTGCGCGCCGACAGACTGGATGCGTTCGAGCGTATCTGGCGACGGGTGGCCGTAGGGGTTGTCCGCGCCCGCGCTGACCAGCACGGTCTCAGGCCGCGTGCGGGCAAGCAGCGCGTAGCTCGTGCTGGTGGCCGCGCCGTGGTGGCCGGCTGCGAGCAGCTCGACCTGCGGCAGCGCATAGCGCGCCAGCATGGCCTGCTCGCCGCGGATGTTCAGATCGCCAGTGATTAGAATATCATATTCTCCGGCCGATGCCAAGACGCAGATGCCGCTGTTGCGGTCGGTGGGGTCAGGCTCGGCGGGGAAAATTTGCAGCCGGCCGCCGTCAAACGAAAGCGTTTGCAGATCGGTGACGAAACGGACGGCGGTGCCGGCGGCGCTCGCGGCGGCGCAGAGCGCGTCACGCGTGCCGGTCTCATCGGTCAGATCGGGGAGAAGGAGCGTTTCGACATTCAGTTCCCGCAGGGCTTCGGCGGCGCCGTTGGTGTGGTCGGCGTCATAGTGCGTTAAAATGAGCGCGTCCACGCGGCGCTGGCCGCGGCCAAGGAGCGTGCGGGCGCAATATTCGCCCGCGGCTGGCGCGCTGCGCCAGCCGCCGCAGTCGATGATGGCGCAGAAGCTGCCGCGCTGGAACACAAGGCTCTGCCCCTGGCCGACATCAAGCGCCGTGCATGTGAACGCCGGCGTATGCTGCGCGGCCCAGGCGCATCCGGCGCTGACACAGAACGCCAGCACGAGCGCAGGGGCGGCCCGCCGCCGTCTTGCCGCCGGAACGGCGGCAAGGAGCAGCAGCGCAAGGCCGTAGAGCGCGGCGAACACGGCCCAATACGGCTCGTCGGTGAGCACGGCGGCATAGGCCGGACGGGAAAGCAGCCGCGCCATCCAGAGCACGTACCGCGCAGGAAAGGCCAGCAGCCAGCCGCCTGCGGCGGCCAGCGGCAAACTGACAAGGCCGAGCAGGCACACGACAAGTCCGCCCGCAAACAAGGCGGTGACGGCCCAGAGAATGAGCAGGTTGGAGAGCGGGGCGATGATGGACAGCATTCCAAAATACGCCGCGCTGAGCGGGAGCGTAAAGACCGTTGCCGACAGCGAGCACGAAACGCTGAGCGTTACGGCCCGCGCAAGGGCATGGGTGAAGCGGCGCTTTTTGGCGCGGGCATACAGGCGCGCGGCCTGCATGGCCCGCTCCAGCCGACGGGAAAAGAACAGCAGACCGAGCACGGCGGCAAACGAGAGCTGCAAGCCGACGCTGGCGATACACCACGGGTCCTGCACCAGCAGCACGAGCAGCGCGCCGGCCAGCGACGTGGGGCCGTCATATTCCCGGTGCGCGAGCGGGGCAAGGAGCAGCAGCGCCTGCATGAGGCCCGCGAGGACGGCGGAGGGGCTTGCGCCCGTCATGAGCACGAAGACGAGCAGCACGGGAATGCCCAGCGCCGCCGTGCGCTTGCGGCTGCGGCAAAGCAGGGAAAGGAGCCAGACGAGAATGGACACGTGCATCCCGGAGATGGCCACGGCGTGGTAGACGCCGGCCTGCCGGAGGCTGGCCGTGTCGGCATCGGACAGGCCGGTGCGCACGCCGGTGAGCAGCGCCGCGGCAAGGCCGCGCACATCGGCGGGGAACGCCGCGGCGCAGATGGTCTGCAGGCGCTGGGAAAGACGCGCGGGCCAGATGCTGAGGGGCACCGCGCCGCATGGCGCGACCGTGAGGCCTTGGGCCGAGAGCGTGAGCAGGTCGCCCCGGGCGCGGGCGTAGAGATCGCCGTCCTGCCCGGTGCGTTTGAGCTTAGCGGTGCAGCAGATGCGATCGCCGGGCTGCCAGCCGGCCTCTGGGATGGAATCGGTGTAGAGCACGCCGTCAAAGCTGCGGCCGTCTACCGGCACGCGCACGGCGGCGGCGTAGCCATAGCTTGTTTTGCGCGGCGCTTCCAGCGCCTGAACGGTGACGGCTCGCGGGTCGGCGGAAAGGCTGCGCAGCGGGCGCAGGAACACGGTCTCATAGGCCGCGCACCAGAAAAGCCCCGCCGCAAGGCCGAGCAGGCACAAAAACGCCGCCCGTCCGGCGCGGCCCCGGAACAGCACGCGCACGGCTGCCAGCAAAAGCAGCGCGCCCGCCGCCGCGAGCAGCACGCCGGGGCCGCCCAACAGGCAGACATACCCTGCCGCCAGAGCGAAACCGGCAGTGAACCAGACAAGCGTGCGCATGGCGGCGGCTCCTTTCGTGCGGATATTGGGGCGGGTGCTTAGGGTGTATTCTTCCAACGCCCAACGCGCCCGGTCAGCGGGCCTTTTTGCGGCGCGCCGCGTCATTTTTCCTTGAAATACGGCAGTATTCCTGCGAAAAACGTCTTGCGCAGCGCAACCCCCTCGCGGCCGGTCACATCAATGCGTTTTCAGATACACCCCAAGAAAAAAGCGTTTGCAGGAAAGCTGCAAACGCTTTTTTCAGTTAAAATGCCGCGCAGAGTTCGCGCCAGCGGCGCGAAAAAAGATGCGATCATGTTTTGCGGCGGCGTGTACGTCGCAAAACATACTTTACGGCCTGCAAGTGTGGCAATTTTGCGCTGTGCGCAAAATTGATGCGCGCGGCAGGCAGCAAGCTGCTTCAAACGAAAGCCCAGCGAAGCGGGTTTCGTTTGAGAGCGTGTCGCGGACACGCTTAAAAAAGCGTTTGCAGGAAAGCTGCAAACGCTTTTTCTGAGAGATGGGAATTATGCCTCGGGCGCGTCGGTCGTTTCGATCTTGATCTCGATGCTGTCAGCAGGGGCTTCCGGCTGCTGGCAGGCGCAGGGGGCTTTTTCGGAGCCTTCTTCGTTGGAGCCGGCGCAGCAGCATTTGGTTTCTTCATCCGAGGTGCCGCAGGTGCAGGGGGGTTCGGCGGCCTCCTCGGCTGCTTCCTGAGCGCGCAGCTGGGCAATTTCATCCTGCAGCTTGGCGATGACCTGCTTGGACTCGTCGATCTTCTGGCACCACGGCAGGTACTCGGCGCTGTCCTGCTCCTCGCCTACGGCGTAATCGCGGTAATACAGCTTGCCAAGCTCGCGCTCGGCCTTGCGGACCTTATCTTCTTCGGTGTAGATGGCAACATTTGCCTTTGCAATGGCAGCCAGCTCCTTTGCCTTTTTGGCGGCGGCCTGCGCTGCATTCACTGCCAGATTTTTAGCATTTTCCAGATTCTCGCTCAGATTCATAACGATACATCCTTTCGTGATTTGGCGGCACCGTCAGGGTACTGCCTTGGGTAACCGATGATCAAATCGGTTACTTGGATACTTGCTTGCAGTATACCACGTTTTTTCCGGTTCGTAAACGAAAAATGCGAAGATTCACAAACTTTTCAAATTTCTTCCGGCTTTTCGGCGTCCTCCGGGTCAGCGGTCTGCGCGGCCCCGGCGGTGCGGGCGGCGTAGAGCGGCCGGGCAGCCTTTTTCTGGCGGCGGCGCAGAAGGACGATCAGAACCGTGGCCGCGACGAACGACACCGCCGCCACGAGCTGGCTGACGCGGATACCGGTGGAGAAGAGATAGAGGCTGTCGGTGCGCAGGCCCTCGATCCAGGCGCGGCCAAGACCGTACCACGCGACATAGAGCAGGAACACCTCGCCGTCGAATTTGCGCTTTTTGGCGTAGAAATGCAGGGCGATGAAGCCGACGAGGTTCCAGACGGATTCATAGAGGAACGTGGGGTGATAATACGTCACCGCGCCGTCAGCGCCGACGAGGCCCATTTTGAAAAAGCAGTCTGTGACGGAGCCGTGCGCCTCACGGTTGAAGAAATTGCCCCAGCGGCCGAAGATCTGACCGATCATGACGGCGGGCGCGGCCATGTCGAGCATGGTGAGGGGCGGTATTTTCTTATGCCGCGCGCAGAGAACAATGGCCACCGCACCGCCGATGATGCCGCCATAGATGGCAAGGCCGCCCTGCCAGATGTAGAGGATGCTGATGGGATCGTCGGCATACAGCTCCCAGTAGAAAATGCAGTAGTACAGGCGGGCGCAGACAAAGCCAATGGGCACGGCCCAGAGGATCATGTCCAGCGCGTCGTCCGCCGTGCAGCCATAGAGCGGGGCGCGGTGCGCCATATACAGGTATGCCAGCAGAAAGCCGATGGCGATGATAACGCCGTACCAGTAGATGGCTTTGCCGCCGATGGTGAACGCCACGGGGCTGGGATCTACGGTGATGCCAAGATTCGGGAAGGAAATGGGGGATGCGAGAAACATGGCGGTACCTCCTTACGCCTCTTTGGGCAGAATTTTGGATACGGACATCCGTTCACGCCGGACCACGGCGCGCAGGAAGTCCTCGATCTCCTGCTTTGAGATGGTGCGCAGCTGCTGCACGGCATCAAAGTACTCCGCGCCCTCAAAGAAATAGGCGCTCATGCGGTAGCACGTGCTTTCAAAGCTGTCCAGCTCCCGTGTGCGGCGGCCGATCATGGAGCGGCGCAGACGCTCGAACTGCGCCTCGTCCACGCCCTCGCGGGCGATGCGCCCGGCCTCCTGCAGGGCGGCTTCGATGACAGTGTCGGCGTGTTCGCTGTCGCCGGACAGCTCCAGAAGGCCAAGGCCGCGCACCTGCTCAAAGCCGCAGGAAAAGTCAGCGTCGATGAGATTCTGCTCATACAGGCGCTGATAGAGCGCGGACGATTCGCCGACGAGCACCTCGGCGGCCAGATCGCCGACCAGCTCCGCGCGCAGCCGCGCCGGGCCTTCGGGGATGGGGTCGGCGGCAAAGCCGGCGGCAAACGTGGGCATGGACACCTCCATGCGCTTTTCGGCTGTGCCGCAGGCAAAGGCGGCGCTGTAGCCGGATTCATCGCGCGCGGCCTGCACGCCGGAGGGGGCGGGGGTAAATTCCTCAGCCAGCGCCGCGACGTGCGCCGGGTCCACGTCGCCCACAACGCAGAGGATCATGTTGGACGCGTCATAGAACGCACGGTGGCAGGCGTAGAGGATGTCGGGCGTGATGCCGGCGATGCTTTCGACCGTGCCGGCGATGGGCACGCTGAGCGGGTGATGGGGGAACATGGCCGCGAACAGGTTTTCAAACACGGCGGAGTCGGCGCTGTCTTCGTACATCCGGATCTCCTGCGCGATGATGCCGCGTTCTTTTTCCACGCTTTCCCCGGTGAAGTAGGGCGTTGTGACCATGCGAAGGAGGATCTTGAGGTTTTCTTCAAATTCCTCGGTGCATTCCACGTAATAGGCCGTCATGGAGTAGTTGGTGAAGGCATTGTTGCCGCCGCCGTGGAGGGCGAACTGCTCCATGGCGCCGCCCTCGGGGAGATCGAACATCTTGTGCTCGAGATAGTGCGCCACGCCGGCGGGCACATGATAGCGCTTGCCGTCCATCGTGAAATCACGGTCATTGGAGCCGAAGTTTGCGGCGAGGAACGCGAAGCGGCGCGCAAAGCCGGGGCGCGGCACGACGCGCACGGTCAGGCCGTTGGGCAGCGTCTGCTCATAGAAGCCGTCGGATAGTTCCGGGTACTGCCTGTAGGTCATTTCGCTTCCCCCTTCAGGAAAAAGATGGTGTCCAGCGTGACACGTTTAGCCGCGGCCACAACATCGTCTTTGGTGACGGCGGCGATGCGCGCGGAGAGGTCGGCCATGGTGCCGTCCTGCCCGGCGATGACCTGACCGATGTAGAAATCGTCCAGACGGCCGGGGCTGTCCATGCCGGCGCGCAGCTCGGAGCGGATATAGCGGCGGGCGGATTCCAGCTCATAGTCGGAAATATCGCCGGCGCGGCAGGCGTCCAGCTGACGTAAAATTTCGGCCTGCGCCGTATCGCGCTGCGCAAACTCGATGCCGGAGGACACGAGCATGACGCCCTTGAACTTTTCCAGCGAGGCGCTGGCGTAATAGCACAGCGACAGCTCCTCGCGCACCTTTAAAAACAGCTTGCTCGTCATGCCCGCGCCGAAGATGGCGTTCATCATCAGCAGCGCCGGGTATTCCGGGTCCTGCACGGTGCAGTCGGTGCGGAAGCCGAGGGCCAGCTTGCCCTGTGTGACGTCCATGGCCTGTTCTTCCGTTTTGACCGTTTCGGCCCGGCGGACGACGGTGGTGGAGCAGGGCGTCCGGTCGCCGCGCGGCAGGGCCTTCAGCACATCGCGGAATGTTTCGGCGGCGGCGTCCGGCGTCTGGCGGCCCATGTAGAAAATCTCGACCTGCGAATGGGCCAGAATATTTTGATAGTGCGTCCAGAGCGTTTTTTCATCAAGCGCCTGCACGTCTTCGGCCTCGCCGAGGCGCGGCACGCCGTAGGCCTCGTTTTGACACATGAGGCGCTGCAGCTGCGCCACGGCGTAGGTGCGCTTGTCGTTGATGCGCGCGGCGATGGCATTGAGCAGGTTTTGCCGCTCACCGGCTACGGCGTCGGGCAAAAATACGCCGTTTTGTGTGGCGGGGCGCAGCAGCACTTCGCCGAGAAAGTCCACCGTCTGGCGGAACACGGGCGCGCCAGCCAGCGCGTCCTCTACAAAGTCGGCAAAGAAGCCGACGGTCTGCACCTCGCCCTTTTTGCGCACGAGCGTGCCGAGGCTGGCGCCGTACAGTTCATCGAGATGGGCGGAGATGCTGCGGATGCTGGGGTGCTGCGCCGTGGCGCGCAGCAGGACGCTGGGCAGCAGCGCATTGGCGGCCGCCTCCCGGCGGGAAAGCGGGCGCAGCAGGTTGACGCTGCAGCAGCCGGTTTTGAATTTGTCAGTCTGCACGGCGGTGAGATACACGCCGGGCAGAAGCGCTTGTCTGTTTGTCATAGGCAGTTTCCTTTAAAATATAGTTTGGCCGCAGAGGCGGCGGATGGATGGCTTTGCAGGTATTATACCGCACGCGGGGGCAAAAGTAAAATGTGGTGCTTGTTATTTTGCCGCAAATCCTGTAAACTAGCACTACATAGATCGGGGGCGGTGCGCCCTGTGGAGGAATATCGTTATGGAATGGACAGAGGTCACGGTCAAGACGACGTCACAGGCGATCGAGCAGGTATGCGACCGGCTGACGGCGCTGGGCTTTGACAGCTTTATTGTGGACGACGAACAGGAGTTCCGGGAATTTCTGGAGCAGAACCGGCAGTATTGGGATTATGTGGACGAAGATCTGGAGCAGCAGATGCACGGCCTGTCGCAGATCCGGCTGTACTTGGAAAAGAACGCCGACGTGCCGGAGCGCGTGCGCTTTTTGACCGAACAGCTCGGCGCGCTGCGGGCGCAATTCCCGCAGGTGGACTTCGGGCCCCTGATGGTGGTGCTGTCGGACGTGCGCGACGAGGACTGGGAAAACAGCTGGAAGCAGTATTACCGGCCGCTGCCGGTGGGCAAGAGCCTGCTGGTCGTGCCGCAGTGGCTGCACCCGGAAAACCCGGAGCACCGGACGGAGATCCGGCTGGACCCGGGCATGATCTTCGGCACGGGCGCGCACGCGTCCACGCAGATGTGTATGCGCGCGCTGGAGCACTGCATTGCCGGCGGCGAGCGGGTGCTGGATCTTGGCAGCGGCAGCGGCATTTTGTCCATCACGGCGCTGAAGCTGGGCGCGGCGCACGCCACGGGCGTGGACATCGACCCCAAGGCCGAGGACATTGCGCGCGAGAACGCGGCCATGAACGATTTGAACGAGGACCGCTTTACGGCCCTGACGGGCGACGTGATCGCGGACGCGTCCATGCCGGAACGGCTTGGCGGCGGGTATGACGTGGTGCTGGCGAACATCGTGGCGGACGTTATTATTCCGCTGGCGCCGCACGTGCCGCAGTTTTTAAAGCCCGGCGGGCTGTTCCTCTGCTCCGGCATCCTGGATGTGCGGCTGCATGAGGTGCACGCGGCGCTCAAGCGCGCGGGGCTGCACGTGCTGTCCACCGATGCGCAGGAGGATTGGCGGCGCGTGGCCGCCATCTGGGAAGGTTAAGGAGGCGAGCGCTTGCGCATTTTTACCTATCGCAACAAGCGCGCCGTGCGGCGCACGCTGCGCATCGTGCTGTGTGTGGTGCTGGCACTGGCGCTGCTGATCGTGGGGCGGGTGCTGTATTTGCAGCGCTACATCACCTACACGCCGGAGGGCGTGCAGCTGGACTACGGCCAAAAGCTGGAATACACCGGCGATACGCCGGTGCAGCCGGATGCAGAGGAATATCCGTTTGAAACGGTGCTGGACGCTGCGGGCAGCGACCCGGTGGAGGCCGAAAAGCAAACAAAGCTGGACGGGTATTATATCTCCACCTCCATGCTGGTGAACGGTGTGGACTCCGTGCGCGAGGCACTGAAGGAAGTGGACGGCTACAACGCCATTATTTTGGACGTGAAAAGCATCTACGGGAACTTTTACTATTCTACCGAGCTTTCCGGCGCGCAGCTGGCCGACGCGCTGGATGTGAAAGAGGTCGACCGGCTCATCACGGAGCTGACGGGGCAGCGGGATGTGGCCGTCATTGCGCGGTTTTCGGCGTTTTCCGACCGCAACTATGCGCTGGCGCACCAGTCGGAGGGCCTGCCCATCTGGAACGGCGCGCTGTGGGAGGGCGAGGACCTTTGCTACTGGCTCAATCCCTACTCCAACGACGTGCAGGGGTATTTGACGTCCATTGCCATTGAGCTGTCACAGCGCGGATTTGACGGCGTGCTGTTCGACGATTTCTATTTTCCGGCATCGGACAGCATTGTGTGGAACAGCAGCATCAGCCGCAGTGAGGCGGTGCTGGACGCGGCGGCCGGCATTACGGACAGCCTGTACGGCTATGGCATTGAGGTGCTGTTCGGCTCGTCGTCGGCGGAGGTGGCGGCGTATTCCGACCGCGTGTGCATCCACTCGGAAACAGCCGAGGATGTGGCGGGCATTGTGGAGCAGATGTCGCCGGTGCTGACCGACCCTGCTGTGCAGATCGTGTTTATGACCAGCTCCCGCGACACGCGCTTTGCCGCCTGCGGCGTGGTGCGGCCGCTGATCGAAGACGAAGAATAAAAGACAGACCGCCGCCCGCTCCGGGAAGGGAGCGGGCGGCGGTTTTGTGTGTTTACTTTTCCAGCTTCAGGCGGAAGTCGCGGCCCTCGGGGGCGGCGGCGACCCTGTAGCCGTGGTTTTCGGCGAAGCGGGTGACGTTTTCCACGGCGCACTGGTTATCGACAAGGACCTCCAGCTGCGCGGGGGTGGTTTTTTTGACCTCTTTCTGCACCATGACGACCGGCATGGGGCAGGCAAAGCCTCTGGCGTCGATCATTGCGGTTCGGCCTCCTTTGTGTTGCAGATGGACACGACGAGCAGGACGACAAGGCACACGGCGGCGGCAATTTTGCCGTTGGCGGACAGACCGCCGACAACGACCTCGCCGACCTCGTTCACGGAGTCGGCATTGCCGGCCAGCGACAGGTTATGCGCCAGCGCCGCGCCGACGGTCATGCCGAACACAGTGACGGCGGAGTCGCCGTTGCCCTCGCCCGCGAGGATGAGCTGGCGCAGCGGGCAGCCGCCGAGCAGGACGGAGCCCCAGCCGGCGATGAGCATACCGACAAAGTTCCACAGATGCGCGCTGTGCGCCACAGGCTGGCCGGTAAAGCCAAGATGGAATTTGCTCAGGCAGATATTGCCGATGAGGACGGTGAGGAAAATGGCGACGAAGCCGGTAATGAGGTTGCCGTCGCCGAACATGACGACGTCGCGCAGGCCGCCGACCATGCAAAGGCGTGTGCGCTGGGCCAGCGCGCCGACGACGATGGCGATGAGCAGCGAAGCGATGAGCGGCGCGTGCTTGGAGCCGGGGCCTTCTTCACTGAATTTCAGCACGGATGCGGCAAACAGCGCCAGAAGCAGCAGGCCGAACATGACGACGGGCAGCACGACGCCTTCCGTCTTGCGGGCAGGATAGGCGCGGCCCAGTGAGAAGCCTTTTTTGAGGAAGGCAACGCCGATGAGGATGCCGCCGAAGAAGCCGGCAAGACCGACGAGCGCGTTGAGGTCGCCGCCGGCAAGGCGCAGGATCATGCGCAGCGGGCAGCCGAGGAACATAAGCGCGCCGATCATGACGATGGCGCCCAGCACAAAGCGCGTGGCGGGCGACGAGCCGGACTTGGCACGGAATTCTTTCATGCCGACGGACATGAAGAACGCGCCGAGGACAAGGCCGATGATCTCGGGCCGCAGATACTGCACCTTGCCCGCGCTGTGCAGGCCGAGCGCGCCGGCGATGTCACGCTCAAAGCACGCGATGCAGAAGCCCATGTTGGCAGGGTTGCCAAGCAGCGTCAGGACGATGGCCGCAAGACCGACCACAACGCCGCAGAGGATGATGAACAGCGTTGACTTTTTCATGTGGTTTCTCTCTCCTTTTCGTCGATGACGAACAGAACGGCCGCCATCGTGATTCTAAAGTGAGAATAACACATTTTGGAGCTTGCGTCAACGCAAAGTGTTCGATGATGGGGAAATTGCTCCGGCAGTTCCGGAGTGGGGGGGTTACGGGGCTTTGCCCCGGGGGCTCTTGGTTTTTGCAACCTTGCAGGTTGGGCGGGGGTTTACGGGGCTTCGCCCCGGTACCCCTTGTTTTGCAAAACCTGTAGGTTTTACGATTTACTGGCAGTGCCTGCTAGGGGGGCGGCTCGGCCCCCCTTTCTTTCCCGCGGGGAGGCAGTGCGTTTTTGCTGTAAGTGCCTACAGCGGGGGCAGTTCAGCCCCGCTTTCTTTCCACGTGGAAAGAAAGCGCCGCTGGCGGTTGAAAGAAAGACGGTCAAGGGGGCCTTCCGATGGGCCCCCTTGACGATCCCCCGACGGCCAATAAAGGGGGCGTGCGCGCCCCCTTTT
>CAKTXB010000015.1 GCA_934630555.1 uncultured Oscillospiraceae bacterium | reverse complement strand
GGTCATGGCGCAGGTGCATGAGGGGCTGGAGGACCGCGCGTTTACGAAGCCGACGAACGTGGTCTCGTGCAGCGTGTGCCGCGACAGCGGGCTGCTGCCGACGGATGCGTGCCGGTCCGACCCGCGCGGCAGCCGCGTGGTGACGGTGGAGCTGAGCTTGTACGATGTTCCGACGGAGGAATGCTCCACGCACAAGGAAGTAGAGATCTGCAAGGCCTCAGGCCATGTGGCAAACGAATACTGCGCGGAGGCAGAGGGGAACACGGTGTATAAGGCCGGGCTTTTGAACATTGCGCGCGGCTTCCCGATCCCGGGCATTGTGGTGCGCGACCAGGCATATGTGGTGCCGGACCTGACGGTGCCGGCGGGGTATTACCCAGCGGTGTCGCCGGACGCGGACAGCATCAACGTGGAATGCTATGTACACACGGAGGCCGATCTGCCGGAGGAAGAGGCACAAACGGATGAAACCGATGCGGACGGGGAAACAGAGCAGTCCGAACAGACGGAACAGACCGGGCAGACGGAAAACGGACAGCCCGATACGGCGCAGCACCCGGCAAACGGCGCAGGCAGCGACCTGTGGAGCGGCGTGACCGGGATGGAGCAGCCCTGAGACAGGACGAAAGATAAAAAGAGAAACAGGAGCAGACTATGTGGCGAGCAGACGACTGGAAGGAATATGAGGTGCTGGATACCGCGCAGGGGGAAAAGCTGGAGCGCTGGGGCAGGTATGTGCTGGTGCGGCCCGACCCGCAGGTCATCTGGAACACACCGAAGGACGACCCACTGTGGCGGAAATATGACGCGCGCTACCGCCGCTCCTCGACCGGCGGCGGCGCATGGTCGGAGCACCGGCTGCCGGAGCGCTGGCAGGTGCATTACAAGGAGCTGACGTTCAACGTCAAGCCCATGAATTTTAAGCATACGGGCGTGTTTCCGGAGCAGGCGGTGAACTGGGATTTTATCATGCGCACCATCCGGGAAGCCGGGCGGCCCATCCAAGTTCTGAATCTGTTTGCCTATACCGGCGGCGCGACACTGGCGGCGGCTGCCGCGGGCGCAAGCGTTTGCCATGTGGACGCGGCGAAGGGGATGGTGGCCTGGGCCAAGGAGAATGCAAGATCCTCCGGGCTGGAGGACCGGCCCATCCGCTGGATCGTGGACGACTGCGCAAAGTTTGTGGAGCGTGAGATCCGCCGCGGGCGGCGGTATGACGCCATCATCATGGATCCGCCGTCGTATGGCCGCGGGCCGTCGGGTGAGATCTGGAAGCTGGAAGAAAACCTGTATCCGTTTGTGGAGCTGTGCGCGGGCGTTTTGAGCGACGATCCGCTGTTTATGATCATCAACTCCTATACGACGGGGCTTGCGCCGTCGGTGCTGGGATACATTATGGATACGATCGTGACACCGAAGTACGGCGGCAGCACGCAGTGCGACGAGCTGGGGCTGCCGGTGCGCGATTCAGGACTGGTGCTCCCGTGCGGCAGCACGGGGCGGTGGATCAGATAAATGAACGATAAAAACAGAGAACAGGAACAGAGCGCGGCCATTGCCGTGCGCGATCTGCATTACAGCTATCCGGCCGGAGAGGAGCACACGGAGCATCTGGTGTTCGACGGCTTTGATCTGGATATTGCCGCGGGCAGCTTTGTGGCCATTTTGGGGCACAACGGCTGCGGAAAATCGACGCTGGCCAAGCACTTTAACGCCATTTTGCTGCCGCAGGGCGGCAGTGTGTGCGTGTGGGGCATGGACACGAAGGAGGAGGCGCTGCTGCTGGAGATCCGGCGGTGCGTGGGCATGGTGTTCCAGAACCCGGACAATCAGATCGTGTCAAATGTAGTGGAAGAGGACGTGGCATTTGCGCCGGAGAATCTGGGCGTGCCGTCGGATGAGATACGACGGCGTGTGGACGATGCGCTGCGGCAGGTGGGAATGTATGAGTTCCGCGCGTTTGCACCGCATCTGCTTTCCGGCGGGCAGAAGCAGCGCATTGCCATTGCGGGCGTGATCGCCATGCAGCCGAAGTGCATCGTGCTGGACGAGCCGACGGCCATGCTGGACCCGCAGGGGCGGCGCGAGGTGCTGGACACCGTGCAGCGGCTGAATCGTGAGCAGGGCATTACGATCGTGCTCATCACGCACCATATGCGCGAGGCGGCACAGGCCGGGCGTGTGGTGGCGCTGTCGGACGGGAAGATCGTGGCCGACGGCACGCCGGACGCGGTATTCTCGCAGGTGGAGCTGCTGCGCAGCGTGGGGCTGAGCGTGCCGGAAACGACGGAGCTTTTGTATACGCTCAACGCGGCGGGCTGCGATTTCCCGCTGGGGGCGTACAGCGCCGCGCAGTGCGCGCAGCTGCTGCTGGAGGATTTGAAACAGGCCGGCGTTTCGGCTGGAGGAGCAACGATTTGAACCCAATTCTCGAAATACAGAACCTGACGCATTTATACAGCCCCGGTACGCCGTTTGAGCGTGCGGCGCTGCACAATGTGGATTTAAAAATTGAACGCGGTGAATTTCTGGGCATTATTGGCCACACCGGGTCGGGCAAGTCGACGCTCATTCAGCACTTGAACGGGCTGCTTGCGCCGACGTCCGGCAAGGTGCTGTTTGACGGCACGGATATTTGGCAGGACAAGGCGTTTACGCGGAGCATCCGATTCCGCGTGGGGCTGGTGTTCCAGTACCCGGAATATCAGCTGTTTGAAGAAACGGCGGAGAAGGACATTGCCTTTGGGCCGAAGAACATGGGCCTTTCGGAGGAAGAGATCCATGCGCGGGTGCTGCGCGCGGCGGGCTTTGTGGGCCTGACGGCGGCGGAGCTGGAAAAGTCGCCGTTTGATCTTTCCGGCGGGCAGAAGCGGCGCGTGGCCATTGCGGGCGTGATCGCCATGGAGCCGGATGTGCTCATTCTGGATGAGCCGACGGCGGGGCTCGACCCGGCGGGGCGCGCGAGTATTTTGCAGAATATCCGCGATTATCAGGCGGCGCAGGACGCGACGGTCATTATGGTGAGCCACTCCATGGAGGAGATCGCGTCAAACGTGGACCGCCTTGTCGTGATGAACGGCGGGAGCGTGGCTATGACGGGGGCGCCGGCGGCGGTTTTTGCCCGGGCTGAGGAACTGGAGGCCATGGGCCTGGATGTGCCGGAGCTGACGCGTGTGATGATGCTGCTGCGGCGGCAGGGCGTGGACATTCCAACTTCGGCGTTTACGCCGGAGCAGGCGGCTGCGGCCTATCTGGCGCTGCGGCGGGGAGGTGCGGCCCATGCTTAAGGACATTACACTGGGGCAGTATTTCCCGGGCAATACAGTCATTCACCGGCTGGACCCGCGCACGAAGCTGGCGCTGACGCTGGTGTTTATCATTGCGCTGTTTCTGGCAAAGGGCGCGGTGTCATATGGGCTGATGGCCGCGTATCTGCTGGGCATCATTGCGGCGTCCAGGATCCAGCTGAAGGTCATTTTGAAGGGCATGAAGCCGCTGCTGCTGGTGATCGTCCTCACGGCGGTGCTCAACCTGTTTTATTCACAGGGCGAGGTGCTGGCACAGTTCTGGATCTTTAAGATCACGCGCGAGGGCGTGCGCAACGCCGTATTTATGGTGCTGCGCATCACGATGCTGGTGGCGGGCACGTTCATGCTGACGTATACCACGTCGCCCATTGCGCTGACGGACGGGCTGGAGCACGCGCTGGGGCCGCTGAAAAAGCTGCATGTGCCGGTGCATGAGCTGGCGATGATGATGTGCATTGCGCTGCGGTTCATCCCGACGCTCATTGAGGAAACGGACAAGATCATGTCGGCGCAGAAGGCGCGCGGCGCAGATTTTGAATCCGGCAGCCTGCTGCGGCGGGCCAAGGCGATGATCCCGATCTTGGTGCCGCTGTTTATCAGTGCCTTCCGGCGGGCGGACGATCTGGCTACGGCTATGGAGTGCCGCTGCTATCACGGCGGCGAAGGGCGCACACGGCTGCGGCAGCTGCGCTATGGGCACAGCGACTACGCGGCCTATGGCGTGGGGCTTTTGCTGCTGGCGGCGGCCATTGTGCTGCGGCAGTTTGGACTGTAGGAAGAAAGGAAACGGCTATGCGGAACATTGCCCTGGTGCTCAAGTATATCGGCACGGCCTATCATGGCTGGCAGGTACAAAAAAATGACATCAGCGTAGGTCAGACCATGGAGCGCGCGGCGCAGAAGATCGTGGGCCACCCGGTGCATATGACGGGCTGCGGGCGGACGGACGCAGGCGTCCACGCCAACATCTACGTGGCAAATTTCCGCACGGACGCGCGCATTCCGGCCGAGCGGCTGCCGTATGCGATGAATACGCATCTGCCGGACGATATTGCCGTGGTCTCGGCCATGGATGTGCCGGAGGGGTTTAACGCCATCGGTTCGTGCGTGCGGAAGGAATATACATATATCATCCACAATTCGCACATTCGTGACCCGTTTTATGTAAACCGCGCGTGGCTGTATCCGAAGCATCTGGACGAAGCTGTGATGCGGCGCGCGGCGGCACAGTTTGTGGGCGAGCACGACTTTGCGGCGGTGCGCTCGGTGGGCACGGATGTGAAGAGCACGGTGCGGCACGTGTATTACTATGATGTGGAGCGGCGCGGGGAAATGATCTATCTGCGCGTGTGTGCCAACGGATTTTTGTATAACATGGCGCGGGCCATGGCCGGAACGCTGGTGTGGGCGGCAGAGGGCAAGATCGCGCCGGAGGATATTCCGGGCATTCTGGAACGGGGCGACCGCACGGCGGCCGGACCGACGGTGCCGCCCGGCGGGCTTTATATGACGAAGCTGTGGTATGATGACGGTGAGGTAAAGTTCCATGTCGGATAACGTATCGAAAATGCCCGGCACGCCGCAAAAGCATCTGGGGCGGCGCGTGGCGCTGTTTGCGCTGATCGTGCTGCTGGTGTGCGGCGTGTGTGCGCTGATCCTTTTTCGCGGCAGTCTGAATCTGGACGCGGTGCGGCGGTATCTGAAATATCTCAGCGTGACGGAAACGAGCCATGAGGGGAAGTTTTCCTATGACGCGCACAGCGGCAACTGCTATGCCGGGTTTGGCGACGGGCTGGCACTGGCGTCGGTTTCCGGCGTGACGCTTTTTGACAAGGATGGCGCGGAGGCAGCCTCGGTGCAGATGACCACGGCACTGCCGGCACTGCGTGTGGGCAAGGACGCGGCGCTGTGCTTTGACGCGGGCGGCACGAGCCTTGCGAGCGTGAGCCGGAAAAAGGGCACGGTGATGCAGGTGACGACGGAGCGGGCCATTCTGGACGCGGATATTTCTCCGGACGACTGGGTGTGCTATTCCGCCGGCGAGAGCGGGTATAAGACGGTTTTGTATGTATACAGCGCGGCGGGGAACATGACCTATCGCTGGCTGTCCTCGAGCCGGTATTTGCCGCTTTGCACGGTGAGCACGGGAGGAAAATATCTGGCCGCCGTGGCGCTGGGGCAGCAGGACGGAATGTTCCGGAGCAGCGTGGTGCTGTTTGACACGTCAAAGGAGGAGCCGCTGCGGGAGCTGCCGCTTGGCAACGAGCTTATTTTTGATTTGGAATTTCGGTCGGACAATACGCTGCTGGCCATTGGCGAGGAAACGGTCTGCTGGATGCAGCTGGACGGGACGGTGCTGGGGCGCTATGCGTATTCCGACGCGTATCTCAAGGACTTTGACATGGGCGGCAGCGGATTTTTGACGCTGTGCCTGAATATGTATAAGGCGGGCAGCCGCTATTCTATTGCAACAGTCGCCCCGGACGGCACGGAAGTGGGCAGCTTGTTTGTTGGCGAGGAGATCCTGGACTTTTCCGCCGCGGGAAAGTATGTGGCGGTGCTCACGGCCAGCAGCCTGAGCATTTATGATGAAACGCTGACGCTTTATGCGTCCACGGACGCGGTGGCAGCGGCGACGGATGTCATCCAGCGGGCCGACGGCACGGCGATCCTGTTGGGCGGCGACAGCGGCACATTGTATGTGCCTTGACGGGCAAAAGCTCGTCAAAAGCACAGATTTTGGCCAAATGCCCGGCATTTGGCCATGGCACGTATGACATTTGCGTGCTATACTGCAAGGTAAGATGATATAAGGAGAACCCTGTGTATGAAACCAACCTTATGTTCCAGATGTAAAAAAAATGTTGCGGTGGTATTCATCACCAAAATTGAAAACGGAAATACCGTCAATGAGGGCCTGTGCCTGAAGTGCGCCCACGAGCTTGGCATCAAGCAGGTGGACGATATGCTGCAGAACATGGGCATCACGGACGAGGATCTTGAAAACCTGAGCGGCGAAATGCCGGGAATGCTGAGCTCGCTGCAGGGGATGCTGACGGGCACGCGCCCGGATGGCGAGGATGCAGACGATGATGAGCAGGACAGCCAGACGGCGACGTTCCCGTTCCTGAACAAGCTCTTTGGCAGCGCGGCCAATCAGGACGCGGAGGCAGATCCGCCGGCCCAGCAGCCGGAGCAGAAATCCGGCCGCAGCGGTGAAAAGCCGAAAAAGGAAAAGAAGCACAAGTATCTGGACACGTATTGCCAGAACCTGACGCAAAAGGCGCGGGAGGGCAAGCTCGACGCCATTGTGGGCCGCGAAGTGGAAACAGAGCGGGTCATTCAGATCCTCAATCGGCGGCAGAAGAACAACCCCTGCCTCATCGGCGAGCCGGGCGTTGGCAAGACGGCCATTGCCGAGGGGCTGGCGCAGAAGATCGCAAAGAAAGACGTGCCGTTTAAATTGCAGGATAAAGAGGTCTATCTCATGGACCTGACGGCGCTGGTGGCCGGCACGCAGTTCCGCGGACAGTTTGAAAGCCGGATGAAGGGCCTGATCGAAGAGGTGCGCAAGCTCGGCAACATCATTCTGGTCATTGACGAGGTGCACAATCTTGTGGGCGCGGGCGACGCGGAAGGGTCGATGAACGCGGCAAACATCCTGAAGCCGGCGCTTTCACGCGGAGAGATCCAGGTCATTGGCGCAACGACGTTCAACGAATACCGCAAGCACATTGAAAAAGACGCGGCGCTGGAGCGGCGGTTCCAGCCGGTGACGGTGAACGAGCCGACCATGGAAGAAGCCGTGGCTATTTTGCGCGGCGTGGCGCATTACTATGAGGCGTTCCACGGCGTGGCCATTTCGCCGGAGATCGCGCGGCAGGCGGTCGTGCTGTCGGAGCGGTACATTACGGACCGGTTCCTGCCGGATAAAGCGATCGACCTGTTGGATGAGGCGTGCTCGGACGTGAATCTGCGCTGCAAGACGATCAGCGAGCTGGCGGCGGCCAGAAAAGAGCGCGACGACATGGAGCTGGAGCTCAATATGCTGCTGGACGCGGCAGAAAAGGCGCCGGAGGACTATGCCCGCATGGCAGAGCTGCGCAGCCGCAAATTGCAGTTGGAGCAGAAGATCGCGCTTTTGGAGGAAGAACCAAAGCCGGCGCTGACGATCGAGAATCTGGCGCGCATCATTGAGCTTTGGACAAAGATCCCGGCCAGCAAGATCCAGGCGCAGGAGTATGAGCAGCTGCGCAGCCTGGAGGACCATCTGAAGCAGCATATTGTGGGGCAGGATGCGGCTGTGCACGCGGTGGCGTCGGCCATCCGCCGCAGCCGCGTGGGCATTTCGCCGAAGAAACGGCCGGTGTCGTTCATCTTTGTGGGCTCAACGGGCGTTGGCAAAACGGAGCTTGTGAAGCAGCTGGCGGGCGAACTGTTTGACTCGACGCAGTCGCTCATCCGGCTGGATATGTCGGAGTATATGGAAAAGCACAGCGTTTCCAAGCTCATCGGCTCGCCCCCGGGCTATGTTGGCTATGACGAGGCCGGGCAGCTGACGGAGAAGATCCGCCGCAAGCCGTACAGTGTGGTGCTGTTTGACGAGCTGGAAAAGGCGCACCCGGATGTGCTGAATATTCTGCTGCAGGTCCTGGACGACGGGCGCATCACGGACGCGCAGGGGCGCGTGGTGAATTTTGAGAACACCATCATTGTGATGACCTCCAACGCCGGCTCGGACCGCAAGGACGGCTCGGTCGGCTTTGGCCGGACGCTTTCAGAGCAGAGCCGCGACAAGGCCATGAAGGCGCTGGGCGAGTTCCTGCGGCCGGAGTTCATCAACCGTGTGGATGCGGTCGTGTGCTTCAACCGCCTGTCGGAGCAGGATTTCCGCGGCATTGCGGGCATCATGCTGCGCGAGCTGCAGCAGTCGCTGGACGGGCGCGGCATCGCCTTTACGTGGGATGACACGCTGCTGGATGAACTGGTGAAGCGGTCGTATTCGGCCATTTACGGCGCGCGGAATCTCCGCCGCACCATTCAGCAGCTGCTGGAGGACCCCATTGCCGAAAAGATCATTGACAGCTTTGCCGATCCGGTGCAGAAGATCACCGTGCGCGCAGAAAATGGCGAGATCAAGATCGAAACAGAATAAAGAACAGGCCGCACGCAAAAGCGTGCGGCCTGAAGCATATAAACACAGCGAGTCTTGTTTGTAAACAGAGCCCCGAACACAGCGTGTTCGGGGCTCTGTTTACGATCGGAACTGTAAGCCGGGTTCTGTAATCGACAGTCATCTATCTAGACGCACCGTTGCCGGTGCGTTCCAGCCACCTTCTCGGAAGCAGCCGGGCAAGCCTTGCTTCCTCTGCGGTGTTGCTCCGGATAGAGTTTACAGCAATGGACGCTTCCACGCCATTGGGTGCGCTCTTACCGCACCTTTCCATCCTTACTCGCGGCGGCGAACCGCTGCGGGCGGTATATCTCTGTTGCACTTTTCCTCAGATTGCTCTGGGCGGGCGTTACCCGTTATCCTTGCCCTGTGGAGCCCGGACTTTCCTCACGCACGGCCTTTCGGCACTGTGCCCGCGACTGTCCGTTCCGGTCGCGGAAATATTGTACCGTCTGGGCGGCGGTTTGTCAAACAGATTGCATTTATTTTAGCGGGGCGATATAATATAGCACAAGTAAAACGGAAAAGAGGTTCGGGCTATGAACGAACGGGTGCAGTCATATTTTGACGCGCTGCGCGGCAGGCGCATTGCGGTTTTGGGCATTGGCGTGAGCAACCGGCCGCTCATTCGGATGCTGCTGGCACGCGGGCTGGATGTGACGGCGTGCGACAAGTGGGAGCGCGAGGCATTGGATGATGAAGTTTTACAGCTGGAGCGCGACGGCGCAGTGCTGCATCTGGGTGCTGGCTATCTGGACGGGCTGGACGCGGACGTCATTTTCCGCACGCCCGGGATGCGGCCCGATCTGCCGCAGCTGTCGGCGCTGACGCAGAAGGGCGCGGTGCTGACAAGCGAGATGGAAGCGTTTTTTGCGGTCTGCCCGTGCAAGATCATTGCCGTGACCGGCTCGGACGGCAAGACAACGACCACGACGCTCATTGCGGAGATCCTCAAGCACGCGGGGAAAACCGTGTGGGTGGGCGGCAACATCGGCGCGCCGCTGCTGCCGCAGGCAGAGCAGATGCAGCCGGGCGACATTGCGGTGGTGGAGCTGAGCTCGTTCCAGCTCATGACCATGACGCAGTCGGCGGATGTGGCGGTGGTGACGAATGTGGCGCCGAACCATCTGGATGTGCACCGCGACATGGCGGAGTATGTGGCGGCGAAGCAGAACGTGTATTTGCACCAGTCCAAAGCCGGCACGGTCGTTTTGAACATGGACAACGATTTGACGCGTTCGTTTGCACACGGCGCGCCGGGGCGGGTGCGGATGTTCTCGCGGCTGGGCGTGCCGGAGCACGGCGTGTATTTGCAGGACGGCGTGATCTATCGCGACGGAAAGAAGATCATGGATGCTTCGGATATTCGCATTCCGGGCGTACACAATATTGAAAACTATATGGCGGCGGCGTGCGCGGTGGAGGGGCTTGCTTCGGATGCGGACATTGACGCCGTGGCGCGCAGCTTTGCGGGCGTGGAGCACCGCATTGAACTGGTGCGGGAGCTTCACGGCGTGCGGTATTACAACGACTCGATCGCCAGCAGCCCGTCGCGCACCATTGCGGGGCTGCGTTCGTTCCCGCAAAAGGTCATTTTGATCGCGGGCGGCTATGACAAGCACATTCCGTTTGACACGCTTGGCGGGGAGGTCTGCACACACGTGAAAACGCTGGTTTTGTGCGGTGCGACGGCGGATAAGATCCGCGCGGCGGTGACGGGCGCGGCAAACTATGCGCCGGGGCAGCCGGAAATTTTGCAGGCGGAGGATCTGCAGCAGGCGGTACAGCTGGCAAAGGCTGCTGCCGCGCCGGGCGATGTGGTGACGCTGTCACCGGCGTGCGCGGCGTTTGACCAGTTTCAAAATTTCATGGTGCGCGGAGCAAAGTTCAAGGAGCTTGTGCGCGCGCTGTAAGGAGAGGCGAGATGAAGCTGAAAAAACTTTACTGCAAGGCGCTGCGGCTGCGCAGACGCATACAGCATCCATATTGCGCTGCGGTCATTGTGGCGGCGGGGTCGGCCACGCGGATGCAGGGAAACGGCAAGATCCTGGCGAGCATCTGCGGCGAGCCGGTGCTGGTGGGAAGCCTGCGGGCGTTTGATGCGTGCGTGCTGGTGGACGAGATCATTGTGGTGGCACGAAAGGACGACTTGCAGGCCGTGGCGGCGCTGTGCCGCGACTACAAAAAGGTGCGGGCCGTGGTATGCGGCGGCGCGAGCCGGCCGGAATCGGTGATGGCGGGTATTGCGGCGGCATCGGAATATACAGAGCTTGTGGCGGTGCATGACGGCGCGCGGCCGTTTGTGACGGATGCGATCATCTGCGCGGCGGCGGCCAAGGCAGCCAAGTTCGGCGCGGCGGCGCCGGCCATCCCGGTGAAAGACACGGTGAAGGTGGCGCATGGCGGCATTGTGACGCATACGCCGGAGCGGAAGGATCTGTTCGCGGTGCAGACACCGCAGGTATTTGACTATGATCTGCTGCGCGGAGCGCTGCAAAAGGCACTGACGGAGCGGCTGCCCATCACGGACGACTGCTCGGCCGTGGAGGCGCTGGGCGCGCAGGTGCATCTGACCGACGGGTCGGAGGAAAACATCAAGATCACGACGCCGCTGGATCTGGAGCTGGCGGAGATGATCCTTAGAAGGAGGAGAAGGCAGTGCGCATTGGAACGGGCTATGACGTCCACAAGCTGACAGCAGGACGGGCGCTCATTTTGGGCGGTGTGACGATCGACTGGCCGCTGGGGCTGGATGGGCATTCGGATGCGGATGTGCTGGTACACGCTGTGATGGATGCGCTGCTCGGCGCGGCGGCGCTGGGCGACATCGGAAAACTGTTCCCGGATACGGATGCGCGCTATCGCGGCTGTTCCAGCCTGTGGCTTTTGGAGCAGGTGGGCGCAGCGCTGCGGGAAAACGGGTATCGCGTGGGGAACATCGACGCGACGATCGTGGCGCAGAAGCCGAAGCTTGCGCCGCATATTCCCGCCATGCGGGAGAATATCGCGCGGACGCTGGGCATTCCGGTGGGAGATGTGAACGTGAAGGCCACGACGGAGGAGCATTTGGGCTTTACGGGCAGAGAAGAGGGCATGGCCGCCCAGGCGGTGTGCCTGCTGGAGGCACTTTAAAAGTGTAGAAAAGGCCCGCTTGGCGTTTTTACCGGAGGCGGTGCGGCAGTATGTGCTGCCGCACCTGCGGGCTGAGGCATGATCCGAGGGGCAAATAAAAACCAGCGTCTGCGCAGAGCTTTGCGCAGACGCTGGTTTTTTGATGTGTTTAGTGCAGCCCCAGCATGGCGACCGCGAAGCGGAAGTAGACGAGCAGGGAGAGAAAGTCTACGATCGTTGTGATGAGCGGGGAGGCCATGACGGCCGGGTCAAACCCGATTTTTTTGGCCAGCAGCGGCAGCGTGCAGCCGATGAGCTTGGCAAGGCACACTGTGACGGCCAGCGACAGGCTGACAACGAACGCCACGGTGAGGGTGACGGTATTATCACCCAACAGCAGATGGTCGACGAGCATGACCTTGCCGAAGCAGGCCACGGCGAGCACGGCGGCACAGAGCACGGCCACGCGGACCTCTTTCCACATGACGCGGAAAATGTCACGGAACTCGACTTCACCCAGCGAGATGCTGCGGATGATGGTGACGCTGGCCTGCGAGCCGGAGTTGCCGCCAGTGTCCATAAGCATGGGGATGAACGCGGTGAGGCAGGGCAGGAACGTCAGCGCGTTTTCAAAGCGCGTGATGACGTAGCCCGTGAGGGTGGCGGAGATCATGAGCAGCAGCAGCCAGGGCATCCGGTTGCGCCAGATCTCAAACGGAGACGAACGCAGGTACGGATGCTCAGACGGCAGCATGGCCGCCATTTTTTCAATATCCTCGGTGGCCTCGTCTTCCATGACGTCCATGGCGTCGTCGAATGTGACGATGCCGACAAGGCGGTATTCGGTATCCACGACCGGGAGGGCGAGGAAATTATACTTGGAGAACATCTGCGCGACCTGCTCTTTGTCATCAAGCGTGTTGACGGTGATGACGTGCTCCTGCATGATGGATTCGATGCTGGCATCGTCATCTTCGCACAAAAGCAGGTCTTTGACGGACACGAGGCCAATGAGCTTGTGGCCGCGGGTGACGTAACAGGTGTAGATGGTCTCCTTGTCAATGCCGGTGCGGCGGATGCGCAAAATGGCTTCTTCCACCGTCATGGCCGGGCGGAGGGAAACATACTCGGTGGTCATGATGCTGCCGGCGGAGTCTTCGGGGTAGCGCAGGATCTCGTTGATCTGCTTGCGCATTTCTGGTTCGGCCTGCGTGAGGATACGCTGAACAACGTTGGCGGGCATTTCTTCCACCACGTCAACGGCGTCGTCCACGTACAGCTCGTCGATGACCTCTTTGAGCTCGGAATCGGAGAAACCGCGGATGAGCAGCTCCTGCGAATCGGGCTCCATTTCCACAAATGTGTCGGCTGCCAGCTCCTTGGGCAGCAGACGGAACATGAGCGGGAGCTTGGCTTCGTCCAGCTCATCAAAAATGGCCGCAATATCGGCCGGGTTCATTGTCGTTAAGACATCCCGCAGGGAATAATACTTTTTCTCGTCAAGGAGCTTGACGAGCGTATTGCCTACGGAAAAGCTACGTTCTGCCATGGGCCTTCCTCCTAAAATTTGATGATTGCTTTAGGAAGTAAGGACACGTCACAGGCATATCAGCAGTGCAGAATCGGAACGCCTGAAGGCGGCTCGTTTCCGGTGCAGCTTCGGCCTGCGGATGTGCCAGTACTACTTCCTGCGTCCATTATTCTTCACTCCTTTATGATTCAGATCGGGTGTGTGCGGCGCAGCACGCTCACAAACGCCCAACTTTTATTTTAGGCGGTTTGGGAGCGCTTGTCAACTCGAAATGACGCGGAAATTTGCATTCCTTTTGCAGTGCGGATGTGATAGAATGAGAGAAATGACAAGAAGGAGCAGTGGCGATGGATACGAGCAGGCTTTACTATGAGGATGCCCATTTGCGGGAATTTGACGCGGTGGTCATTTCCTGCCAGCCAGAAAAAAGCGGCTGGGCCGTGGTGCTGGACCGGACGGCGTTCTATCCAGAGGGCGGCGGGCAGCCGGGCGATACGGGAATGCTGGGTGCGGTGCGTGTGACGGACACGCAGGTGCGCGGCGATGCGGTGGTGCATTTTTGCGACGCGCCGCTGGAATGCGGTGCGGCGGTGCACGGCGTGCTGGACTGGGAGCGGCGCTTTGACTTGATGCAGCTGCACAGCGGCGAGCATATTGTGAGCGGCATCATTCACCGGCGTTTTGGATATGAGAACGTGGGCTTTCATATGGGCGCGGAGATGGTGACGATCGACTTTTCCGGGATGCTGAACTGGGAGCAGCTGCGGGAGGTGGAACGTGAGGCGAACGAGGCCGTATGGGCCAATACGCCGGTGGAGATCCGCAATGTGGACGGGGAAGAAAAGGCGCAGGCCGTGTATCGCAGCAAGAAGGAGATCCCGGGCGCGGTGCGGCTGGTGACGTTTCCGGGCAAGGATACGTGCGCGTGCTGCGGCACGCACGTGGCACGGACGGGCGAGATCGGACTGATCAAAATTTTCTCGTGCCAGAAGTTCCATGAAGGCGTGCGGCTGGAAATGCTGTGCGGACGCAGGGCGCTGGTATATGTAAATTCCATTTTGGAGCAGAACAAGCAGGTCTCCAATCTGCTTTCGGCAAAGCCGCAGCAGACAGCGGCGGCGGTGGAGCGGACGCTGGAGGAGCTGGCGCAGACAAAATACCGCGCCGGGGCGTTGGAGCAGCGCATCATTGCGCGCGAGGCGCAGACGCTTGCGGGCGCAGGCGACACGCTTTTGTTCATGGAACTGAGCGCCGACGGGCTGCGGCAGATGGCGGATGCGGGAATGCGCGCGTGCGGCGGCGTGTGCGCTGTGTTTTGCGGCAGCGACGAGGCTGGATGGCGCTATGCCATCGGGCAGGCCGGCGGCGATCTGCGGGCGTTCGGTAAGAGCCTGAACGCGGCGCTTTCGGGGCGCGGCGGTGGCAAGCCGGAGTTTTTACAGGGCTCTGTCCAGGCAACGCGGGCGCAGATCGAGGCGTTCTGGAAGGAGATGCGGACGGTATGATCCAGGATATTTTTCCGCATATCTATCACAATGAGATCTCCTGGCGGCCGGCGCAGGAGGATGATCTGGTGCTTTGCGTGCGCGATGGGTGCGTGCTGGCACGGCTGGAGCAGGATACGGTGACGCTGCCGCGCTGCGGCGCTGTGCCGGAGGGCGCAGGGCTGCAGTATCTGTTTTCCATTGACACGCGGGCATATTATTGGCTGTACCGCGGGCATATCGCGCCGGAGGACGGATTTTCGTATATCCCGGATGCGCAGCTGCGCGCGTGCCGGGCAGACGATACGCTGTTTGCGTGTGCGGCGGGGCAGAGTCTGGTGCGATGGTACCGCGCCAACCGCTTTTGCGGGCGCTGCGGGGCGCATATGCGGCCGAGCGGAACGGAGCGGGCCATGGTGTGTCCGGAATGTGGGCAGACGGTGTATCCGAAGATCTGCCCGGCGGTCATTGCGGCGGTGCATGACGGCGACCGACTGCTGCTGACGCGCTATCGCGGGCGGCCATTTAAGAAGTACGCGCTCATTGCGGGCTTTAATGAGATCGGCGAGAGCATAGAGCAGACAGTGCACCGCGAGGTGATGGAAGAGGCCGGGCTGCGGGTGAAAAATCTGCGGTTTTATAAATCGCAGCCATGGGTGTTTACGGACACGCTGCTCATGGGCTTTTACGCGGAGCTGGACGGAAGCGACCAGATCCGCCTGCAGGAGGACGAGCTGGCGGAGGCGGGTTGGTTCCTGCGCGATGCCATTCCAGAGGATCACTCGAATATCAGCCTGACGGGCGAGATGATCGAGCAGTTCCGGCAGGGCAGAATGTAAACAAATTTGGAATTTTTTCGGCGGGCCTTTTCTTTTGTGACAAATTGCGATAGAATAACAAAAACGAAAGGGAGCGCATGGTCATGGAGGAACGGGAAGAACTGCGGGCTGCCGAGCCGGAAGCGCACGAAACGCCTGCACAGACGGAGCAGCCGGAGCACAAGCCGGTCAGCATTCAGGAAGGGCGCGACCGCACGCGGCGGAACATCATGCACACCGTCTGCGGCGCGTATTTGGCATATCTGGCTTATAAGCTGGCGGCGGGGCTGCCGGAGCTGGTGGCGTCAAGCGGCTGGAAGAGCAGCAGCGCGATCATCAGTCTGGCCGGTACGATCGTATTTACTGTGACAGCGGTGCTGCTGCTGGTGAACGTGGTACGGCGCGTGATCCGCGAGGCGAAAGAAGCCAAAGAAACCAAAGAAGAGAACGAATAAAAGAGGTAGGAAACTGTAATGGATAATGCTTCCATGTTTATGATGATCGATGTGATCTCGCTTGGGTGCGGGGCCTACTGTGTTTACACGTGGCTGCGGCTGCTGCGGGAAAAGAAGCTGTTTAAAAACGGCCTGCTCATCCCAAAAGACCTGAGTCCGGAGGACTGCCTGGATGAGGAGGGCTACATTGCCTATATCAGCCCCCGGCTGGCGGTGCTGGCTGTGGTGACGCTGCTGTACGGCATTGTGCAGATGCTGAACAACACGGTGCTGGAAACGCCGTTTTTGACGTTTGGGCAGAGCATGATCACGCTGGGCGTTGTGATGGCGGTGCTCATCTGGTACGCCGTGGCCAACAGCAAGGCAAACCGCGAGTATTTTGGAATGTGACAGCTGTGTTTGAAAAATCCCGGCCGGGGGCCGGGATTTTTCTGAGCGTGTCAAAAAAGTGTTTTTGACACGCTTTCAAACGCGAACCGCTGCGCTGGGTCCGCGTTTGAGAAGGCTTG
>CAKTXB010000014.1 GCA_934630555.1 uncultured Oscillospiraceae bacterium | reverse complement strand
CCCTGAACCACAATACACAGTGCTTCTCCACAGCAGCGGCCTGCCTGGGGCTGGTGGAGAACGTGTATTATCTCATCAACGACGATGTCGCTTTCTCAGCGATGGAGCAGACCCGGCAGGTGTCTTACACCGAACTGAGCAGCCGCGATTTTGCCGCGGCGCATCTGAACGACGCCTTTACCGGCCAGACGGGCGGCGCGAGCTATCCGTATAACCTGATGGCGCAGGGGCTGAGCGACTATTCCTATCCGCGGCTGGCGGCGCTGAACCACTATGGCGACTGGCAGGCGGAGTTTGAATCCGGCGCGCTGGTGTATTATGAGGTCTACCGTGAAAATGGGCAGGATGTGTACGCCTTCAGCGGCGCGAACGCCTATACGCTGCGCTCGGACCGCGTGGCGGTGGGAGACGGATACGCACTGGCGTTTGCCGCCGACCCGGGCGCTGCATTTACCATCGGGCTGGAATATGCCGGCGGGCAGACGATGACGCTGACGGCGGCCACGCGCATCCCAGTCACGGCACAGCAGCAGACCTATTATCTCGTGCCGCTTCCGGCGGCGGTCGTGGATACGGACTATGTTGACGGCAGCGGCTCAAACGCATTTTATCAGCAGATCGTGGTGGATGGAAAGAGCTATTACTATAACCCGCACTTTGCCGAGAGCGTGACGGCGGGGGAGCAGAAGCCGGATGCCCCGGAGCACATCAACATCCGCACGGCGCGGCAGCTGTATGCGCTCAGCCGCTTCTATCCGGACTATGCGGCCTCTACAACGGCCAGCGCCTATATGCAGCGGCTGGATGTGGACTACACAAGCTATCGCTGGGGCGCGTTTACAACGCACGGCGCCATTTCCGAGCAGCAGCCGATCACGAGCGAAGCCGGCTTTACGGCTGCGTATGACGGCGGCGGGCACACGGTGCATGGCGTGTCCTTCCGCACCAATGCAAGACGCATTGGCCTGTTCGGTACGATCGCCGCGCGCGGCGTGGTGCAGGACGTGACGCTGCTGGGCGATGGCGGCAGCCTGACTTATGCAGGCCAGGCGGGCGACAACACAGCCTCCGGCAGCAGCCAGACAGTTCAGATGGGCGCGTTGGCGGGATACAATCATGGCACCATCCGCAACTGCGCGGCGGCGGGCTATGGCGTGACGTTCCATGTTTACAATTCCAGCACATTGACGCTGGGCGGCCTTGCCGGCGCGAACAGCGGCGCGATCACAAACAGCATGGCGGATACGGTCCGGATGGACCTGACGACCACAAACGGCAGCGTGTATGCCGGCGGTCTGGTCGGCAGCAACAGCGCGAGCATCACAGGCAGCTATGCGCTGGGGCGCATCAGTTTGCTGGATTCCAAGCGCGGCACGGCGCAGCTTGGCGGATTTGCCGCAAGCAATGCCGGCGGCGTTATCCGGCGCTGCTACAGCGCCACGGCGCTGACGGCAGCCGGCGCGGTGGAAAGCTATGGCTTTGCACCGAAGGGCGGCGCGGCGGTGAGCTGTTATTATCTGGACGGCGGCACCTATGCCTATGACGGCGTGCTGTACGCCTACAATACCTCCCACAACGAATTTGCAAACCTCGCGGCCGGGCAGCCGCTGCACAGCGAGCAGCTGCGCGCGCTCCTGCTGCGCGAATTTTCGGGCGCGGACGCAACATTTAAGGCAGATGGCAGCGCAGCGGACGAGGACTATCCATTCCCGGCGGTCGTGACGAACGCGGCAGGGAATACGGTGCACTACGGCCCGTGGCCGGTACAGGCGGATATTGGCACGCTTGGCGTGTTCTATTGGGAATATGAAGAGGGCGGCAACAACAGCGGCTATCATTTCAGCTACATCGGCACCAGTCAGGGCACGGAGATCTCATCGAATGAAAATGACCTGCTCAGCGGCAACTCGCTGTGCCGGGAGCATGACGACGGCGGTGTGATCACGCGCTATGGCTATGGCTATTTCTACGAAACGGATGCTGCCGCGCGCCCAACGCTCCGTGTGACGCGCTGCGTGACGGGCAGCCGTGTGGCGGCGGCCGAGGAAGCGCTGGCGCGGCAGATGTCGGGCTACACCTTCATTGCCTATCAGACAGGCAATATGTATCTGACTTCCGAAGACCAGAACAGCACCTGGACGCTGGACTACGCGGGGCTTGCAACGTATAGCTATGAAGTCTGCCCGTTCTTTGCAAACGCTATGAGCCTGAAGCGCATCACACTGGATGGCGTCGAGCAGGAATTGGACACGGCGGTGCGCACGCAGCCGGCGGGCACAGAGGACAATCCCTATGAGATCCGCTCTGTAGCGCAGCTGCAATATATCAACTGGAACTGGGCGGTGCAGTCGGCAACGTATTCCCTTTCCAAGGACAATACGTCCTCAGAGTACGACCGCTGGACCATTCAGCAGTATCCGTACCTGATCTATACGGATGAAGATACAGCGGCGCCGCTCAGCCGCGGCCTTTCGTGGAAGCAGAGCCACAATTTGGACTCGTATTTGGAGCATGGCCGCCGCGTGGTGAATTTCACACCCATCGGCAGTTTGTATGATGTGGCTTCGGCGCTGGACAGCGCTGAGTCGTATCCGTATACAGCCTTCTTTGCGGAGCATTATGACGGGCAGTCGTATGCCATCAAAAATATTGAGATACACAGCGATATGCAGTGTATCGGCCTGTTTGGCATCACAGCGGGCGCAAAGCTGGAAAACATCGTGCTTTACTCTGACCGCGGCAGCGAGATCGAGAATGGGCCGGACGGCACGAACTGGTACACGGTGGGTGGTTTGGTCGGCTTTGCGGCCAGCCGTGACCTCAACGCAAAGGCCAGTATCACCAACTGTACCGTTTCCGGCTATAAGATCGTGGATCACCGCGGCAAGGGCTACAGCGTGCAGGAAGCGAACAGCGAGCATCAGACCGGCTGGGGCGGCGGCTGTGTGGGGGGTCTTGTCGGCGCAACAAACATGAACATTGTCGGCTGTACGGCAGTAAACGAGATAACCCTGGACTTTGGCTACAACTACAAGTGGCTGAACCTGCGTGTGGGCGGCATTGCCGGCGCGTGCCGGGCGTCTATTGACAGCTGCTATGCCGGCGGTTCGATCAAGAGCATCGTGCCGTTTGCAAACCAGTACTATGACCAGTGCACCAGCATCTGGATCGGCGGCATCACGGGCGGCATCGTGCTGCGCACGGAAGGCTCGATCGCACAGATCCTTGGCTCTGTGACCAATCCGCTGCTGGTAACAAATTGCTACAGCTTTGTGGAGGTGCCGCAGCGCGGCAGCAATCTGGTGGCAAGCGCGCAGTCCATCGCGTCCAACGGCGAAATGCAGCAGGAGTTTACAACGATCGCAGGCTCTGAGGCTGAGCTGCGCAACTGCTATGCGCTGCGCACAACGGCCGCCAATGCGGATGACTTCCGCGAGTATGGCGCCAACGAGACCTGGCCGAGCAGCCAGAATCTCAACGTGCTCTCCCGCTGGGAGGACAAGCGCCGGATCACGCTCTATAACGACTCCACGCCGTATTTGAGCTACAGCGAAATGAGCAGCATTCTGCTGGACAAGCTGCAAAACGGCGGCGGCACGTTCGGTACGGTCACGACGACGGAATCCGGCGTGGCCATCAACGGCAAATACAGCCACCCCGGCAATGATGACGCGCTGGACGGCCAGAACTACCCGTTCCCGACGGTCCTGACGCAGGAGGACGCTATCTTTCACCGCACCGTCAACGTCCACTACGGCGCATGGCCGAAATTCGGCCTGTACTGGGAACGGAACACGGCCTCGCTCGACCTGCTGAATGTGCAGGAGGGCACGGGGCGCGCAGCTGTGCAGGTACGGCTGTATGTGGAAGGCGCAAGTGTGGGCGGTGCAAAGCCGCAGATCACGGTGCGCGCCGACGATGATGCGGCAGCGGGCGCCGCGCCGGCCGCGCAGGTTGGAGAAATTTCAGACTATGACGCGGATGGCGGCTATTACACCGTTACATTCTATGGCACCGGCGTGGGCGAGGCCCTCGCCGAGGCTGAGATGGGCGACTTTACGGCTGCGCTGCATCTGACGGTGACGGCGGAGCTGACACTGGAAGCCGAGCCGGTCGCACCAGAGGTGTATGTGGGCGATACGGAAGCATTGACGCTTACCGTCCGCCACGCAAACGACGATCTGCTGCCGCAGGCAGCGGCAGAGCAGCTGCAATGGACCGTGCTGGTGGACAGCGGCGACTCAGAGCAGGACGTGGTGGAATGCAGCGCGGGCGACGTTGTGTATGACGCGGCCAGCGGTACGTTCCGGCTGCCCATGACCGGCTTTGCCGCGGGCGAGGCTGTGGTGCGCATTGCGTGCCTGTACCCGTACACGGCGGCAGACGGTCAGACGATGGCCGTTACGCAGACGGTCTATCTCAGCGCGACCGTGAGCCCGAACGACGTGCTGGGCCTGACAAACGGCACGGAGTATCAGGACATCCGCGTGCCGCACACCGTGCCGGAGGGCACGACAGGCTATCTTGGCCGCCCAGCGGAAAACGGCCCGGCGGCGGACAGCCTGATGCTGTATGCCACATCGGCCTATGTGGACCTGGAGGCTTTTACGCTGGAGTCGGCTGTGATCCTGGACGGCGCGCCGTATCCGGTCGGAAGCGACGGCTTTACGCCCGGAAAAGAATATCGCCTGACGCTGGCAGACGACGTGCTGGCGCAGGACGGCTATCAGACGCGGTCCATCACGCTGGAAACGGCACGGACCGGACCGGTGACGGTGGAGCTGGTGCTGATGCGCGACGGTGTGCGCTATACACTGGCCGTGCGCGTGACGCCGGAGGAAACGCAGTATGACGTGACGTTCACAGCGCCGGGCGGCGCGGAGCTGTTTACAAAGCGCGCGCTTTATGGCGGCACCGTCACGCTCACGGATGACGAGCAGGCCTATGGCTACCAGTGGCACATTCCGGACGCCATTTATGAGCCGCTGACGCTGGAACCGCTGCGCGCGGCAGATCTGGATGACGCAGAGGAAAACGGCGGCGACGAGGACGCTCCTCCCACCGGCGGCGACACGCCGGAGGATGCGGAGGAAGGCTCCGGGCCGCAGCCGGAGGAGCGTTCCGGCGAGGAACCATAATGCCGGAAGGAGGATGCTGCGATGAAGCGGCTGAAGAACAAACTGCAAAGCCGCCGCGGCGCTTCCATGCTCATGGCGCTGCTGCTGTTTCTGGTGGCGGCGATGGTGAGCGCGGTGATCGTTGCGGCTGCTGTGTCGGCGCAGACGCGTGTGCGCGCAGACCGGGCACAGCAGCAGACGTATCTGACGGTATCCTCCGCGGCGGAGCTGCTGCGCGACAGCGTGCAAAATGGCAGCGGCAACTATCAGACGCGCACAGTGACGCTGTATTATGACCCGGAAAAGCAGCTGGTCTATCAGCACGTGTCCAATGACACCGAGCCGGCGACGGGCGACTTTGCATTTTTGATGAATGAGGCCATCCGGCAGGTGAAGCTGGGATCGAATCTGACGTATCACCGGACGTTTACCATCCGGGCAAAGCCAGCGGACACGGCGGAGCGTGTGTATGCAGATGTGACCGGCGAACTGTATCTTACCTGCCAGCCGGAGGACGAGAACACGACGGCCTATACGCTGACGGTCTGGTTCACCGGCGGCACGGACGCACACAAATGCCGGATGCGCCTGACGATGGTCGGCAGCGAGACGCGGCGCGTGCTGACAACGGAGGACGGCCTTTATTATAAAGAGGTCGTAACGACGGACTTTATTTGGAGCGACGCGAGCCTTGCGCGGGAGGACGGCACATGAAAAAACTGCGCAAAAACCGGGGCGAAACGCTGACGGAAACGCTGGCGGCGCTGCTGATCGCGGTGCTGGTGCTGCTGTTTTTGGCAAACGCCATTGCATCGGCGGCCAGGCTGAACGCGGCGGTGGCCAAGACAGACGTGTCGTTCCACTACTCCGGGGCGGCGGAGCAGACGCAGCCGCTGGAGCTGGAGGTCACGGATGATTTTACGACTGAGACCGTGCTGGCCACGGAATGGGTCGACCCGAACGGCTATCACTATTACACAGCAGCACCCTGACAGGAGGTGGACGGCATGACAAAGCAGAACGAGCGCGGCTTTACGCTGGTGGAGCTGCTGTGCGCCGTTGTGGTCATGCTGCTGCTTGGCACACTGCTGGTGACGGGTACGAAGATCGCCGTGACGGCGTTTGAGCGCTCCATGGCGGCCTCGCAGGCGCAGACGCTGCTGTCAACGCTGCAAACGAGCGTCAGTGACGAGCTGCGCTACGCCGGCACGATCCAGCTGGACGCGGATGGCAAGCCCACCGGCTTTTTCAGCCGGAGCTACGGCGAGGCGGCCTATGCCGGATTTTCGGAGGATACGAAGGGGCATGTGCTGCTGGGCGGCAGCAAGCTGCTGCCCGACCGGGCTTATCCGAACGGCTTGCAGGCCACGGTAGAGCTGACAGGCTATGACGCTGCGACGCGCGTATTTTCGGCGCAGATCACCGTGTATGGCGCGCAGCGGACAGACGGCGCGCTGGCGCAGACGGAATTTGAAGTGCGGCAGCTCAATGTGCCGGCTGCGCTCCCCGGCGGCACGGAAACAGGCGGCGGATAGGACGGATACGGGACCATAAGACAGAAAAGCCGCCGTCCGCGTGCGATCTTGCACGCGGACGGCGGCTTTATGCAGGCTCAGTCGCCTGTGAAGGCTTTGCAGAACGGGCGCAGGCTGCATAGATCGCACTTGGGTGCGCGGGCAGTGCAGACGGCGCGGCCATGGAGCACGATGCGGTGGCAGAAGTCGGATGACTCCTCCGGCGGCAGAATGGCGCGCAGCTGACGCTCCACCTTTTCCGGCTCCTTGCCGGAAGACAGCCCGAGCTTGCCGCAGATGCGGATGCAGTGCGTGTCGCACACGACCGAGCCCGGCACGCCGTACAGATCGCCCAGCAGGAGATTGGCTGTTTTGCGCCCCACGCCCGGCAGGCGCAGCAGCGCGTCCATGCTGTTTGGCACGCGGCCGCCGTATTCTGTGCGCAGCATCTGGCAGGCCAGCACGATGTCGCGCGCCTTGTGGTGGAAAAAGCCGCACGTGCGCACATAGTCCTCGACCTCGGCCACGTCCGCTTCCGCAAACGCGTCCAGCGTGGGATAACGCGCAAACAGCGCCGGGGTGACGAGATTCACGCGCGCGTCGGTACACTGGGCCGACAGCCGCACGGCGATCATCAGCTCATAGTCCTTTTGATAGTGCAGCGCGCAGTGCGGGTCGGGATAGTCGCGCTTGAGCGCGTCTATGACGCCGGCCACGCGTTCGGAGATGTCCATGGAAATGCCTCGTTTCACTCATTTTCTACAGCATAGCACATTTCCCGCGCGCGGGCAAGCGGATGCTTGCAACCGCCTGCAAAATCCCGTATAATATAGGCTGCAAGCGACAAAAACGACAGGGGAGGCACGTGTATGTATCAGCCGCTGGCGGACGCGCTGCGTCCGCGGGAGCTTTCAGACGTCTGCGGACAGGAACATATTTTAGGCCCGGGCGGGCTGCTGCGGCGGCTCATCGAGTCGGGCCATGTGCCGAACATGATCTTCTACGGTCCATCCGGCACGGGCAAGACGACGGTGGCGAACATCATCGCGGCCAAGACGCAGCGCAAGCTGTGCCGCCTTAACGCCACCACGGCCTCTACGGGCGATATTAAGGAGATATACGCCCAGCTGGACACGTTTTTAGCGCCGAACGGCGTGCTGCTGTATCTGGACGAGATCCAGTATTTCAGCAAAAAACAGCAGCAGACGCTGCTGGAATACATTGAAAACGGCAAGATCACGCTCATCGCGTCCACAACGGAGAATCCGTATTTTTATGTATACAACGCCATCCTCTCGCGGTCTACGGTGTTTGAGTTCAAGCCCATCACGCCTGCGGCGGCGCAGCCCGGCGTGCAGCGCGCCATCGACTATCTGGCGGCGCAGCAGGGCGTGACGCCGCAGCTGGAGGACGGCGTGCTGGAGCACGTCTGCTACGCGTGCGGCGGCGATATGCGCAAGGCCATGAACGCCGTGGAGCTGCTGTTTGCCGCGGGCAGATCGGAAAACGGTGTGCTGAAGCTCACCCTGGAGGACGCCAAGGCACTTTCCCAGCGGGCCGCCATGCGCTATGACCGCGACGGCGACGCGCATTTTGACGCGCTGTCGGCGCTTATGAAGTCCATCCGCGGCTCGGACCCCGACGCGGCGGTGCACTATCTGGCGCGGTTTTTGGAGGCGGGCGACCTGCCGTCAGCCTGCCGGCGCATTTTGTGCTCGGCGGCGGAGGACATCGGCCTTGCCTATCCGCAGGCCATTGCCATTGTGAAGGCGTGCGTGGACAGCGCATTGCAGCTGGGCCTGCCGGAGGCCAGACTGCCGCTGGCGGACGCGGTCATTCTGCTGGCCACCGCGCCGAAGTCCAACTCCGGCTGCATGGCCATTGACGCGGCCATGGCGGATGTGAAAAAGGGAAAGACCGGTCCGATCCCGCGCGAGCTGCAAAATGTGCACGCCGACGGCACGGGCTTTGAACGCGAGCAGGGCTATCTTTATCCGCACAACTACCCCGGCCACTGGGTGCGGCAGCAGTATCTGCCCGACGCGCTGGTGGGCACGCAGTATTACGTGCCGGGCGACAACAAGACCGAACAGGCCGCCAAGCGGTACTGGGATGAGATCAAGGGAAAGTGAGGCGCAGCGTATGGACGTTCGGCTGGGCGATATTCTGGTGATGAAAAAAGAGCATCCCTGCGGCAGCCGCCGCTGGCTCGTGCTGCGCACGGGCATGGACTTCCGCCTGCGCTGCACCGGCTGCGGGCACGAGGTCATGCTGCCGCGCAGCAAGGCGGAGAAGAACATCCGCCAGATCGAGCGCGCAGACGCCGCAGAAAAATAAACGGGAAACCGGACGAGCGAAGGTCGCAGTTCCATGCTGGAATTGCGACCTGTTTTTTATGCCGCGCGGCGTATACTTTGTCCATCGGGGGCGGGGAGGGGCGCGGATGACGGTATATGTTGACGAGCTGTTCGCGCTGAACGCAGCGCTGGATTATCTGCTGCTGCGCGCCGCGTGCCGCCTGACGGGCACGCCTGCAAAGCTGTGGCGCGTGGGGCTTGCGGCGGGGCTTGGCGGGGCGTATGCCGCGCTGGCGCTCATGCCGGCGCTCGGGTTTTTGCAGACGGCGGGGATGAAGGGCGTGCTGCTGGTGCTCATGCTGCTGTGCGCGTTCGGCTGGCGGCGGGAAACGGTACGGCTGGGGCTTTTGACGCTGGCACTGGCAGCGGCGTTTGCGGGGCTGGCGCTGCTGTGCGTGCAGCTGTTTGGCACGGGGCTGCTGCTTTTGGGCGGCAGCGCGTATTATCCCGTGAGCGCGTTTGGCCTGCTTGTGATGGCCGCGGCGGTGTATCTGCTGGCGCAGGGCGTATTTGCACGACTGTTTCAGCACGGCGGCAAACAGATCGTGCCGCTGACGCTCCTGCTTGCCGGCGCGGCCGCGCCGGTGCGCGCGCTGCGCGATACGGGCAACACGCTCTGCGACCCCATGACGGGGGAGCCGGTGCTGGTCGTTTCGTGGCAGACGGCGGCGCGGCTGCTGCCGGACGCGGCGCTCACGGCGGCGGAGCTCACGGCGCCGGACGTGCTCATGACCCGGCTGGCCGGGCAATACCCGGCGCTGCGCTTTCGGCTCATTCCCTATCGCGCCGTTGGCACCCGGACGGGACTGCTGCTGGCGGTGCGCTGCGAGGCGGCAGAGAAAAACGGCCGCGTCCGGCGGGTGCTTGCGGCGTTTTCACCCACGCCGGTGTCGGACGGCGGAACATTTGATGCTTTGACAGGAGGCTGATCCTATGAACGAAACCATCCGGCGGCTGCTGCAAATGCTGGGGCTGTGGCAGCCGGCCAAGGTAATGTACATCGGCGGCAGCGACATTCTGCCGCCGCCACTGCGCCCGCAGGAGGAGCGCGCGGCGCTGGAACGGCTGACGGCGGGCGACGAGTCGGCCCGGAAGACGCTCATTGAGCGTAATCTGCGGCTGGTCGTGTACATCGCGCGGCGGTTTGAGAACACGGGCGTGAATATTGAGGACCTTATTTCCATCGGCACGATCGGACTGATCAAGGCTGTGGGCACGTTCCGGGCAGACAAAAACATCAAGCTGGCCACGTATTCTTCGCGCTGCATTGAAAATGAGATCCTCATGTATATCCGCAAAATTTCCGGCCAGAAAACCGAGGTGTCGCTCGACGAGCCGATCAACACCGATTGGGATGGCAACGAGCTGCTGCTTTCCGATGTTCTGGGCACAGACGGCGACACGGTCATGCGCCCCATGGAGGACGATGTGGACCGGCAGCTGCTGCGCGAGGCGCTGGAGCGCCTGCCGGAGCGGGAGAAGCAGATCGTGACGATGCGCTTTGGTCTGGGCGGCAGGCAGGAGCGCACGCAGAAAGAAGTCGCGGAGCTGATGGGCATTTCGCAATCATATATCTCCCGGCTGGAAAAGCGCATTATGCTGCGTTTGCGCCGCGAAATTTCGCGGCAGATCTGTACTTGAAATTTGCCGGCGGATGGTGTATAATCCTTCTGGTAATGCCGGTGTGATGGAATTGGTAGACGTAGTGGACTCAAAATCCACCGCCAGCGATGGCGTGCCGGTTCGAGTCCGGCCACCGGCACCACGTCGTCGCGGACTGCGCTAGTTCGCGACGACTTTTTTATGCGTTGCATCAAAAAGTCATCTCTCACCCGCTCCGTCGCTCCTCCTCTCCAAAACGCGAACGCTTCGCTGGTTTGCATTTTGGCTTTTTATTTTTGCAAATTGATCCATAAGGTTCACATAGCACATTCAGAAATGACCTTTGGATGTCAGGCAGCCGCGCAGGGCGCGCCCGCCTCGACAGCAAAGGTCTTTCTTCGTTCAAAATCGCAATCGCTTCGCTGGATCGCGGGTTTGTGCTCCAAAATTGGCAGTTGAGCTATAGTGTTCACATGACACAAGTCGTCGCGGACTGCGCTAGTTCGCGACGACTTTTTTATGCGTTGCATCAAAAAGTCATCTCTCACCAGCTCCGTCGCTCCTCCTCTCCAAAACGCGAACGCTTCGCTGGTTTGCATTTTGGTTTTTTATTTTTGCAAATTGATCCATAGTGTTCAACTCACACAGCTCAGAAACGCCCCTTTTGGCACGAATTCCCGCCTAGCGGTAGCCGGACGGGGCGTTTCTTCGCTTCCAATCTGATAGTTGAGCCAGAGTGCGCACATGACGCAAGCTGATATGATCCGGACCAGAGCTTCTTCATCGGAGATGGGCCCGGAGCATTTGTTTTCTGCGGGAAGTTCGAGGATACGCATTTCAGAAACGGCGTGGTAAAGCGCCCCGGATCCAAGCCAAGAGGGCCGTTGGTGCGCTTTTTGCCTGCTCAAGCTGAAAGTGTGCTTTTGTTATAGCGGAGATGGGGCTGCACGTCCATACCACGGGAACGGAGCGGCTGACAGCGTGATTTCGGCAGCGGTCACCGAAAGTGTTTTGCGGCTTGCAGAGCGGCAAGGGAAGCGGTGCAGCGGCCGGCGGCCGTCAACGGTCAGGATGAACGCGTCGCGCCGTTGACTGCTTTGGCCGTTCATGGTAAACTTATGATACGGATAGAGCACCTGTCTGACAGACGATGATCGGCACAGTGCGACAGGAAGCCGCTGTCTAGCGATCATATTGATGAAGGGGGCGATGGAATGCGCAAAAAAGATTGGTTTTTATGTGTACTGTTGGCGGCATTATTGTTTACCGGGTGCAAGGCAAAGACAAACGATCTTGGGAAGAACGCTCCAAGCGGCACGCTGAACGCCGCTGAGCCCCAACAGGCCTTTGCGGGCAGCGAGCCGAATGCGCAGGCAATGGCCGCTGATGACGCTGCCGAGCGACTGCTTCCTGCATTAAAGGAAGCAACCGGGGTGGATTCAGAGCGTTTGGAAACACAATTTTTTCGGTACTATCAGGCGCACAATTACGAGCTGGCCATGCTGCCTGCGTTTGAAAAAGGCCATTTGCCAAACTGGGATGATCTGACGCTGTTTGTACTGCTGAACAATGATGACTGGTGTGTCGTTGACGACACGCAGGCCAAGGTGCTTACCACAGAGGCATTTTTCAAAACAGTCGCGCGGTTCTTTGGCGCAGCGGAATATCGGGATAAAAGCTCGAAGTACCTGACGCTCAAGGAGAATGTCTATCAGGCAGTTCCCGGGGACACCATGCGCTCCGGCTTCTTTCGGCTGAAAGAGCTGTCGGCAGCCGACGGAGAATACACCGCGCGCTTTGACGCTTTTTATTTTGCAGATGAGGACTATACCACCGAATATGAGAAGGCGACGCCAAACCAGAAAGCCGTCCGCGATCAGGCGGGGGTCAAAGACCAGTTACAGCCGCCCCAATTTGCCGATGCCATGCTGGAGATCCTCTCAAAGGACGATCACGCAGCGGTTCTGGATGTCAGCGAGACTGTAACGATCACCTTCTGCTTATCCGGCGACCCGAGGTATCCGCTGACCTACACATCATGCCGTGTGCAGCAGTACAATGCTGAATAACAAGGACTTTCAAGTTCTCGCGGCATCATGTGCTGTGCGTGACGGCTGAACCTACAAGCTCCTCACGGGGCGCACCGGCTGGGCAGAAGAGCTTGCGTTTGCATTCCGGCGCCGCGACAGGCTGCGCGCACCGTTTGGCAAGCGCGTGTCCGACCCGGCAGCGCCGTATGACGCCTGTGATGCGTTCGACGACACTGCGGAAAACGCCAAGCGCGGGTTCCTGCCGCCCGTGCGGATGGACAGAGTTTGAAGCTGCAAAGCGTTCAAGCGGCAAACCGTGCCCGGCGGCTTCCGTATATGCGTGAATGCACAGTGCGCCTTCCAAAAAACAGGAAAAGGCCCGGCCAGCAGAAGCTGATCGGGCCTTTTCCATATGAGAGCTTGAGAGAAAGGAGGGATCGCAACAAACTTGCACTCAGCGCTGCACACGGCCGGAGGCATTGCCGGCGGCCAGTGCTGCGACCTCGGCCACGGAAACATGGTTGAAGTCGTGCTCGATGGAGTGCTTGAGGCAGGACGCGGCCACGGCAAAGTCAATGGTCTGCTGTGCGTCATAGCCGCTGAGCATACTGTAGATCAGGCCGCCGCCAAAGGAATCGCCGCCGCCGACGCGGTCGACAATGTGCACATGGTATGTGGTGGAGAAGTACGCCTTGTCTGCCGCGGCTTCATAGAGCATACCGGCCCAGTCGTTGTCGTTGGCCGAAATGGAGCTGCGCAGGGTGATGGCGACGTATTTGCAGCCAAACCGGGAGGAAAGCTGCCGTGCCACGCTGATGTAGCCGTCGCGGTTGAGCTTGCCGCTGTTAATATCCGTGCCCTCGGCTTCAATGCCGAACACGTCCTTGGCGTCTTCTTCGTTGGCAATGCACACGTCGACATAGGGCAGCAGCTGGCTCATGACCTCGCCTGCGCGCTGGCTCGTCCAGAGCTTTTTGCGGAAGTTGAGATCGCAGGAAATGGTCAGACCGCGCGCCTTGGCCGCCTTGCAGGCGTCTAGGCAGATCTCGGGCAGTTCACCGCCAAGCGCCGGGGTGATGCCGGTCCAGTGGAACCAGTCTGCACCGTCAAAGATGGTATCCCAGTCAAAATCGGTGCGCTTTGCCAGCGCGATGGCAGAGCTGGCGCGGTCATAGATGACCTTGGATGCGCGCTGCGACGCGCCCTTTTCGCAGAAGTAAATGCCAAGCCGGTCGCCGCCGCGGACCATATACTGCGTGTCGACGCCATAGCGGCGCAGCTCATTGACGGCGCACTGGCCGACCTCATGGGCCGGGACCTTTGTAACATAGGCGGCGTCCAGACCGTAGTTTGCCAGCGAAACGGCCACGTTGGCCTCACCGCCGGCGTAGGTCGCCTCGAACCGGTCGCTCTGCACCAGACGCAGATAACCGATGGGGTTCAGGCGCATCATGATCTCACCAAAGGTAATGACTCGTTTTGCCATGGTAATTCTCCTTCTGTTAGATGATGGTTCGTTATTCCGCTGTGCGGACGGCGGCGACGAGCGTCTGTGCCGTCTGCGTGATCTTCTCAAAAGCCCCGTCGGCGATCCACTGCCGGTTTGCCAGATTGCCGCCCACGCCAAGACCGACGGCGCCAGCCTTCAGGAACTCAGCGGCGTTTTTCTCATTGATACCGCCCACGGCCATAATGCGCACATGACTGATGGGGCTGCGCACGGCCTTGAGATATGCCGGGCCAAGCGCTGCGGCGGGGAAGAGCTTGACAAGGTCCGCGCCCGCGGCGTGCGCCGCAAGAATTTCCGACGGTGTCATGGCACCCGGCATGGACACGAGCTCCAGCTCCCGCGTGCGGGCAATAACGGCCGGATTTGTGTCCGGAGAGATGATGAACTGGCCGCCCGCGTCACGCGTGCGCGTGACAAGCTCCGGTGTGGTGACGGTGCCCGCGCCGACGAGCATGCGGCCCTCGAATGCTTCGGCGATCTTGCCGATGGCCTCAGCGGTTTTGGCCCACTGGGCCGGGTCGCGCTGGTCATAGGTGATCTCCATGAGGCGGATGCCGCCGTCATAGAGCGCCTGCGCTACGCGCAGACAGTCCTTTGCCTCCATACCGCGGACAATGGCGATGATCTTTTCCTTTAGAGCCCATTCGACGGTTTTTTCACGCAAGGTGATGTCACACTCCTCTATAATTTCATAATGTGGAATAATGTTTCATATTGCAAAAACCCGCTTAATGTCATCATAACAGAATGAGGCGAAAATTGTCAATAGGTTTTTTTCCGAAAGTCGGCGGCGGGGCGAAAAAATTCGTTTTATGCCGGGAATGCGCATTGACGCAGACGCGCGCGGGGTGTTATAGTAAAGTTGTACAAGTATGGGGCGGAGCGTATCTTTGCCCCGGGAAGTTTGAGGAAGGTAACGAGCATGGAGAAAGGGCATTCGCCCGTGCAGTCGATCGACCGGCTGTTTGATATTGTTGAGGCGCTGTCCAATGCACCGCGCGGCATGGCGCTGAGCGACCTGTCCGCCGCAGTCGGACTGCATACGAGCACGACGCACCGGCTGCTGGCTGCGCTCGTGGCGCGCGGGTATGTGCAAAAAGACATCGAATCCGGCAAATACCGGCTGACGATGCGCCTGTTTGAGGTGGGCAGCCGCGCGGTGGGCGGCATGAATATCGTGTCGCTGGCGCGGCCATATCTGGAGCATCTGGCGGCGACGACGCACGAGGCCATCCATCTGGTCGTGCGCGACGGCGACGAGGTCGTGTACCTCTATAAAGAGGATATGGGCGACAGCACGGTGCGCATGGCGTCGTTTGTGGGGCTGCGCAACCCGATGTACTGCACGGCGGTGGGCAAAAGCATTTTATCCTGCCTGCCGGAGGCGGAGGTCACGGCCATCTGGCAGCGGACGGTCATCACCCGCTTCACGCCGCACACCATTGTCGATTATGCGGATCTGATCGCCGAGCTGGTCAAGACCCGGCAGAACGGCTGGGCCGCCGACCGCGAGGAGCATGAGCTGGGCGTCAGCTGCATTGCCGCGCCGCTGCTGGACTTTCACGGCGCGCCGCTCGGGGCGATCAGCGTGTCCTTGCCGACAGCGCGTTTGAGCGCGGAGCGGGAGATCTTCTTTTCCAATGCAGTCTGCTCGTGCGCACGGGCGATCTCGGGCCTGCTTGGCAGAACAGACTGAGCGGGCGTGCTGCTGCTGGGGGGGCGCGGCACGAAGTGTAAAAGCGGGGGAACTGGGGGTACGGAATGGAATCATACTACAAGCAGAACAAGAAACTGATCACGGACATTTTGGACATTTTAGAGGGGCATTTTGGCAAAAACGTGGAGTTTGTGGTGCATGATCTGTCGCTGGACTATGAGCACACGATCGTGGATATTCGCAACGGCGAGGTGACGGGGCGCAAAGTCGGCGGTACGGGCGATCTGCTGGGCCTGCGTGCGCTGCGCTATAACGGCAGCAACGAGGGCGACTGCTTCAATACGCTGACGTATGCCGAAAACGGCAAGATCCTGCGCTCATCCACGCTGTTTTTCCGCAATGGCGCGGGCGTGGCTGTGGCGTCCATCGCCATCAACGAGGACGTGACGGAGTCCATCAAATATGAGCAGTATCTGCACAAACAGAACCGCACGGAGGAAAGCGGCGACGCCATGGAGCTTTACCGCGGCGACGTGAACAAAATGCTGGACTATCTCATCAATTCCGCGCTGCTGGAGGTGGGCAAAAGCCCGTCGGCCATGACGAAAGAGGATAAAATGCGCATTGTGGAGCTGCTGGACCGGCGCGGAGCGTTCCTCATCACAAAGTCCGGACCAAAGGTCTGTGATGTGCTCAATATTTCCAAATTTACGCTGTATAATTATCTGGAAACGATCCGCAAGGAATCCGGACAGAAATGACGAAGGATCTCATTTTATAGACGAAGATCTTGCCCCGGGCTGCCAATGTTGGCAGCCTGATTCGGTCTGTCAAAAAAGCCTCGCAGAGTTCGCGCCCGCAGGCGCGAAAAAAGTCCGGATCATTTTCGGCGGCGGCGTGTA